>JAUIEE010000285.1 GCA_030428965.1 bacterium
CGAAGAAGGCGCGCCAGTTCACCTCGCCCCGGCCCACGACGACCTCTCTTCCCCAGGTGCCCGGCTGGGCGGTGCGCGTGGCGTCCTTGACGTGGATCTGGAGAACGCGTGGAAGCAAGGCCTCGAGCGCCTCGATCGGATCCCCCTTGTCGTAGAGGATCATGTTGGCCGGATCGAAGTTGATCCCCACGGTCGGCTTCAGGTGCTCGAGGAACGAGGCCAGGTCCAAGGCGGTCTCCTGGCCCGTCTCCAGGGCGACCTGGACACCGACGTCTCCGAAGATTTCGGCCACGGTTCGGATGCGCTCGAGCAGCGGATCTCCCTCCTGGGTCCCCCCCTCGGGCAGGAAGCCGGCATGGAACGAGACCAACCGCAGTCCGAGGTCCCGGGCCACGCGGGCGTTGCCCCGCACTCGCTCGAGGTTCTCGGGCCAGCGAGCCTCGTCGCGGAACCCTCCGGTCTCGCGAATGGTCTCGAGGGTCGAGTAATCCTCGCCGGCCGTCCCCATCATGCCGGAGCAAATGCGCAGGCCCGCCTCGTCCAGGGCGCGCCGGGTCTCCTCCAGGGACCAATCCCCTTCCCGCAGGGGATCGAGGGCCAGCTGAACGTCCTTCAGGCCGGTGGCCCGGACGCGCGTGGCCAGGTCAGCGGGGCCCGTGGGGCATAAGGACCAGGAGCAAACACCGATGCGATTCATGGGTTCGGGGGAAGGTGTCGCGGGAGCCTACCGTTTAAGCTGGGAGCTATGAAGTTCAGTCGTCGCGAGACTCTTGTGGGGGGGATGAGCCTCAGCGCCTGCGCGGTGCTCCCGACCGTCCCTGTCGCCGAGCGCAAGATCTCCCTGGCCCAGTGGTCCCTGCACCGCACCCTGCGCGCGGGGGAGCTCGATCCCCTGGATTTCCCACGCTTCACCCGGGAGACCTTCGGGCTGGATGCGGTCGAGTACGTCAACCAGTTCTTCTCCCGGTCGGCGACGGACTTCGCGTTCCTGGGGGACCTCAGGCAGCGCGCCGGAGACGTCGGGGTGAGGAGCCTCCTGATCATGATCGATGGAGAGGGAGAGCTGGGAGACGCGGATGCTGCGGCCCGTCGGCGGGCCGTGGAGCAGCACTTCAAGTGGATCGCCGCCGCCCGTTTCCTCGGCTGTCACTCGATCCGGGTGAACGCGGCGGGTCAGGGAAAGCCCGACGACCTGCAGCAGCGGGCGGCGGACTCGCTTCACCGCCTGGCCGTCCTGGCCGACGACTACGAGATCGACGTCCTCGTCGAGAACCACGGCGGATGGTCCTCCGACGGAGCCTGGCTCGCGGGCACCATCCGAGCCGCGGACCATCCGCGCGTGGGCACCCTGCCGGACTTCGGCAACTTCCACGTGGGGAACGGCGAGTGGTACGACCGCTACTGCGGAGTCGCCGAGCTGATGCCCTACGCCCGGGCGGTCAGCGCCAAGTCCCACGCCTTCGACGAGGAGGGCGAAGAGACGAGCACGGACTACCGGCGCATGCTGAGCCTCGTGCGGGAGGCGGGCTACACGGGCTACGTCGGTATCGAGTACGAGGGTGCGGAGCTGCCCGAGGTCGAGGGGATTCGACGTACCCAGGAGCTGCTCCAAAAGGTCTGGGTCCAATGATCCTCTTCGGCGTGTTTCTGCTGCATGCCCTCCAGCAAAGCGAAGCCTACGAGCCTGTTGTCCAGGGGGCTTCCGAAGAGGGACGTCGCGCCATGGAGTCCTTCGAGCTGGCCGAGGGACTCGAGGCGGCGCTGTTCGCGGCCGAGCCGATGCTGGCCAATCCCGTGTGTCTGTACGTCGATGCCAGCGGAGACTGCTACGTGGGGGAGACGTTCCGCCACACCGCAGGAGTGACGGACCTGCGGGACCACATGGACTGGCTGGACGACGAGATGGCCACCCGCAGCGTCGAGGATCGCGTCGCGCTCCTGCGCAAGCACGAGGGCGATGGCTTCGACGCCTACGGGATCGAGCACGACCGGGTGCGGCTTCTCGAGGACCCGGACGGGGACGGTCAGGCCGATCGATCGACGGTCTTTGCCGACGGCTTCAACCATCCGGCGGCCGGGATCGGTGCGGGCCTGCTCTCCTATCGTGGCGAGGTCTTCTACACCTGCATCCCTGACCTCTGGCGTCTGCGGGACCGTGACGGTGACGGCGTGTCGGACGATCGCAGCGCTCTCTCGAGCGGCTACGGCGTGAACATCGCCATGCTGGGCCACGACCTGCACGGTCTGCGCATCGGGTTCGACGGGCGGCTCTATTTCTCGAGCGGGGATCGCGGCTTTCGGGTCGAGACCGAGAGCGGCGTGCTGGACCACCACCACACCGGGGCCGTCCTGCGCTGCGAGCTCGACGGTTCACGGCTCGAGGTCGTTCACACCGGACTGCGCAACCCCCAGGAGCTCGCCTTCGACGCCCTGGGCAACCTGTTCACCGGGGACAACAACTCGGACGGAGGCGACCGGGCCCGCTGGGTGTCCGTGGTCGAAGGGGGAGACAGCGGCTGGCGCTACTCGTACCAGTGGATCACCTCTCCCGTTTCCCGGGGCCCCTGGAACGACGAGAAGCTCTGGCATCCGCCCTTCGACGGTCAGGCGGCCTACCTCGTGCCCCCGATCGCCAACCTGGCTTCGGGCCCCTCGGGGCTCTGCTACTACCCTGGAACCGGTCTGCTCGAACGCTACGCGGACCACTTCTTCCTGTGTGACTTTCGCGGGGATCCGAGCTTCAGCGGGATTCACGCCTTCCGATCGCCTGCCCGCGGGGCCTTCTTCGAGCTGGGGGAAGTCGAGCCCCTGGCCTGGGGGGTCCTCGCGACCGACGCCGACTTCGGTCCGGACGGGGCGCTCTACGTTTCCGACTGGGTGACCGGTTGGCAGAAGACGGGCAAGGGCCGGGTCTACCGATTGTTCGACGCGGCCGGGGATCGTTCGGGGGATGCCCGGGGGACACGCGAGCTCTTGGCGGGCGGTCTGGGGCAGCAGGGTCTTTCGGATCTGGGAGCTCTGCTCGGCCACGCCGACCAGCGGGTGCGTCAGGAGGCCCAGTTCGAGCTCGTGCGCCGCGGCCGGGAAGGTTGGGAGGAGCTCGAACGCCGCAGCGCGCAAGGAGAGCTTCTGGCACGGCTGCACGGGATCTGGGGCCTGGGCATGGCCGCGCGCCTGCACGGAGCCTCTGCGGCAGCGCTGATCCCTCGGTTGGAGGATGCCCAGCCCGAGGTGCGGGCCCAGGCCGCGCGAACCCTGGGAGACCTGGGGTATGCCGCCGCGGGGGACAGGATCGTGCGCCTCTTGGGCGACGAGTCGGCGCGCGTGGCCTTCTTCGCCGCGATCGCCGCGGGCCGTCTGGCCCTGGCCGACGCGGTCCCCGGGCTTGCCCGGCTCCTCGAGCGCGCCGCCCAGGAGGACCCCAACCTGCGCCACGCGGCGGTGATGGGCCTCACAGGTTGCGCGTCGGAGAATGCGCTGGTCGAGCTGGCCCGTTCTGCATCCGAGGACGTGCGCGTCGGAGCCGTCGTCGCCCTGCGTCGCAGGGGATCCGCATCGATCGTGGCCGGTTGGGAAGACGGCGCCGACGGCCGTGCGCCGAGCGAGCGGCTCGTGCTCGAGGTGGCCCGTGCCATCCACGACGTTCCGATTCCCGGGGCGCTCGAAGCGCTGGCGGTTCGCTTGGACGGAAGCCCCGTGGGCGAGGCGGCTCTCGTGCGGCGCATGCTGAACGCGAACTTCCGGCTGGGCACCGCTCGCCACGGGCGCCGCCTGGTGGACTTCGCCGCGCGCTCCGAAGCGGCCCCTTCCCTGCGAGCCGAGGCGCTCGAGCTGCTGGCCGCCTGGGACCGAGCGGAGCTGCGCGACCGCGTGACCAACGTGCACGACCCCTTGCCGCCGCGCGAGATGCCGAGCGAGATCGCCCTGTGGATTCGAGAGCTGCTGCCGGCGATGGACCGGGCGCCCGACGAAGTGCTCTTGGCCTGGCTCGGCCTCGTAGGCAGGGCGCAGGCCCGTGGATTCGTGCCGGAGCTCGAGGCCTGGGTCCTGGAGGACGAGCAGAGCGGTCCGGTACGTATCGCCGCGCTGGAGGTGCTCGAGTCCTTCGCGCACGAGGGTCTTGCGGATGTGCTCGATCGCGCTCTGGCGGCCAACGACAGCGGGCTGCGGGCCGCCGCGTTCGCGGCCCTCGAGCGCGCCGCTCCCAAGCTGTTCCTGGCGCGCCTGGCTTCGGTCGTCGAGGAAGGCACCTACCGGGAACGGAGGATGGCCTACCAAGCCCTGGGACGGCTGGAGCATCCCCGGGTGGGGCGACTGCTGCTGCACGAGCTCGAGCGCATGGCGGCCGGCCTGGTTCCGGCCGAGCTGCGCCTCGACCTGGTTCAGGCCTGCCGGAGCAAGAACTCTCCCGAGCTGCGATCCCTGCTGGGGGAGATGGAGCGCGTCCGCTCGATCGACCCCCGCGTGGCTCCCTACCTCGACGGGTTGTTCGGAGGGGACGCGGAACTCGGACGAGGGGTGTTCGAGCGAGTGGATCTTTCCTGCACGCGCTGCCACGCGGTGGTCGGCCACCAACCGGAGCGCGTCGGTCCCGACCTGGAAGGCCTGAGCGAGCGTTCGACCCGGCTCGAGATGCTCGAAGCCATCGTCGATCCGAACCGGCGTACTTCGCCGGGCTACGACGCGAGCGCCTTGTTCCTGTTCGACGGTTCGGTCGTCGCCGGCCGGGTGATCGGGGAAGACGAGACCACCGTGCGGGTCCAGGGGGCGGACGGGACGGTCGTGTCGGTGGACAAGCAGGAGGTGGAAGAGCGTCGCCGCGACCTCTCCGCCATGCCGGACAACGTCGCGGAGCGCATCAGCCCCCTGGAGATGCGCGACTTGCTGGAGTACCTCGGGAGCCTCTGAATGCAGCAGCCTTCTCGCAGGGCGGTCGTGGGGGCCGGCTTCGGCCTCTTCGCGGCAGGTTCGCTTCCGCTTCAGGAGAGAGCGCGCACCCTGCGCGGTCTCCCCACGCGCTTCGCGGTGAACGTCGAGATGTGGTGGAGTCGGCTCCCCTTTCTGGAGCGCGTCGAGCGCGCTGTCCAGGCCGGCTTTCCCGCCATCGAGTTCTGGCCCTGGCGCGGAAAGGACCTGGACGGAATCGGTCGGCGCTGCCGAGACGCGGGAGTCGAGGTGGCCCAGTTCACGGCCTGGGGCTTCGAGCCGGGGCTCAACGATCCGGCCAACCACGGGGTCTTCCTGGAGGAGATCCGGGCCAGCTGTGAGGTCGCCAACCGGTTGGGAGCGCGCTGCCTGACCGTGGTGGGGGGCAACGACCAGCCCGGCATGGACCCGGCCGAGATGCACGCCCACATCGCCACCGGACTGGCGGCCGCGGCTCCGATCGCCGAGGCCCACGACGTGACCCTGATCCTCGAGCCGATGAACATCCGGGTCGACCACCCGGGCCACTGTCTCCACGGGAGCCCCGCGGCGATCGAGATCTGCAAGGCGGTGAACTCCCCCCACGTGAAGATCAACTGGGACCTCTACCACATGCAGATCAGCGAGGGAGACCTGTGCGGCCGGCTGCGCGAGGGCATCGATCAGGTCGGCTACCTGCAGCTGGCCGATCATCCCGGGCGCAACGAGCCCGGGCGTGGCGAGATTCACTACCCGCGCGTGCTGCGCGAGGCCTACGAGCTCGGCTACCGGGGCTACGTAGGCCTCGAGTGTCGCCCCCTCGAGAGTGAAGAAGCCGCGATCGAGCACGTCCTGGCCGCGGGCACCTGGTAGAAACGGGCCCATGAAGAAGCCGCTGCACCTGGGCCTGATCGGGCAGAAGTTCATGGGGCGAGCGCACTCCAACGCGTTCCGCCAGGTCGGGCCGTTCTTCGATCTGCCCCGCGAAGTCGTGCTGCAGAGCGTGGCCGGCCGCGACGCCGCCGAGCTGTCCGCCTTTGCCCAGCGCTGGGGTTGGATGGAGACGACGACGCGCTGGCGGGACCTGGCCGAGGACGAGGACATCGAGGTCGTCGACGTGGCCACGCCCAATCACGTGCACGCCGAGCCCGCGATCGCCATGCTCGAGGCGGGCAAGCACGTCCTGTGCGAGAAGCCTCTGGCGGGGACCCTGGACGATGCGCGCGCCATGCGAGACGCGGCGCGCAGGGCCAAGGGCTGCAAGACCTTCGTGTGGTTCAACTACCGGCGCTGCCCGGCCGTCGCCCAGGCCTGGAAGCTGTTGCGCAAGCAGCGCCTGGGCAAGATCTACCACGTGCGGGCCACCTACCTGCAGAGTTGGGGCGGACCCGAAACACCGCTCCTGTGGCGCTTCAAGAAGCGCCTGGCCGGGTCGGGCGCCCACGGAGACCTCAACGCGCACCTCGTGGACCTGGCGCGCTTCCTCCTGGGGGACGAGATCGTCGCCGTGCACGGTGCCGTGGCGCCGACCTTCGTGCGCGAAAGGAGGCTTCCCGACCACAAGACCAAGAAGGGCAAGAGCGACGTGGACGACGCCCTGCTCTTCCTGGCGACCTTCCGGGGAGGCGCCGTCGCCAGCTTCGAAGCCTCACGCGTGGCCGGTCCGCACCAGAACGCGAACTCGATCGAGATCAACGGCGAGAAGGGGGCCCTGCGCTTCGAGTTCGAGGACATGAACGTGCTGCGCTTCTACGACGCCTCGGACGGCAAGGGAGAAGGCGGCTGGCGTC
>JAUIEE010000286.1 GCA_030428965.1 bacterium
TGCCTTCCTCGAGTCCGAGGAGGTGCGCGGTCGCTGGTACCGGCCTTTCCTGCAGCTCTCTCAAGGCGTCATCTCGCCCTTCGCCGGACCCATGCAGGCGGGCCATCGCCTGCGCATGTACTTCCACCGCGGCGCATGAAGCTCGAGTTTCCCCGGGACTGGGGAGAGCGCAGCGCCTTCCGCGAGGGGGACCTGAGCGGGACGGCCTACGGAGAGGTCGCCTCCGCCTGGAGGGGCGAGCTCGAGGGCTGGCTGCGGGCCGGTCGGGTGCCCGGTGCCGAGGACCTGCGCGCCGGTCGCGTCTTCCGCTGCGGCGAGATCGTGGTCAAGTTCTTCCCCGCCGCCTCGGCCCTTGCCCGCTGGCTGCGGGCGCCCGCCGCCCAGCGTTCGGCCGAGGCCTACTTCCGCATCCTGCCGATCCTCTCCCCTCGACCTCTGCTCGCCGCCTCGTTGCGCGCCGACGGCTCCAGCCTGCTCCTGTCCGAGTTCGTGACCGGTCCGCTGCTCAAGGAAGTCTGGCACGACGACGACCGGGCGGCCGAAGCTCTGCCGACCTTCCTGGCCGACATGCACCGGCGCGGGGTCTACCACGGCGACCTCCACCCGGCGAACCTCGTGTGGCACGAGGGGCAGTGGGTCCTGCTCGACGTCGCGGCCTTGCGCACGGGTCTGCACGCCCTGCGCGCGCGCAAGCTCATCCGGGGGCAATGGGTGCGCCTGGTTGTTTACCTGAAGGGGGACGAACGCCTGGAGCGCGCCTTCCACACCTACCACGGGCAGTCGAACCTGGGAGGGGACGCGAGCCTCGTCTGGCGTGACATCCAGCGACGCGCCGAGCACTTCGACCGCAACCGGCGCGTGGGCTAGGGACTGTCAGACCGGACTGGACTCGAGGTGCTCGACCCAGCTCGCGTCCTCCTCGTAGCCCAGGTCCACCAGCCTGTGGGGGATCTCCGGAGCCAGCCGCAGCACTTCCGCCAGGCGCTCGCGGTGCTCGGGCCTGCGCCAGCGCTCGACCGAAGCCGTTTCGAGTGGCCGGATGCCGTTCAGGGCCGAGGTGTCGAAGTCGGAGCGCTCTTCGGTGTGGAACTCGCTCAGCGGGCGCTCGAAGGACTCCCCGATGAAGGCCTGGAGGCGCTCCTGGGTCTCGGCGGGCTTGGAGACCATGTCCTCGTAGCGCTGAACGAGGACGTCGGGTCCGGGCTCGAGTCGGCGCAGGCCTTCGTCGTAGCGGCGCCAGGTTTCGACGTCGAGGTAGTACTCGCCGGGCTTCTTCGAGTGGAACGAGGTGAACAGGTCGCGCAGGTCACGCACCAGCACGATGCTGCGCAGGTCCGCCTTGCGTTCGCGGTAGAGCCGTCGGAGCTGGTGCAGGGTCACGAGGTCGCCGGGGTTCTTGGAGACCACCAGCTCGTGGTTGCGCCAGGTGTAGATCGCCGCTCGCCAGCCGCGGATCTCCCGGCCGAAGCGGCGCGCGTCGGGCAGGGCGAACTCGAGCATCATCTGCAGCACGGTCGTGCCCGAGCGGGGGTAGCCGCAGATGTGGATGTGCTTGCGCAGCGGAGTGAGTCCGAACCAGCCCGTGTCGGCCAGACCGAAGACCCCGGCCATCGAGCGCCGCAGCACGCGCTTGGGCCAGATCCACTGGGACCACAGGTCGTCTTGCTTCGAATCCACGCTAGGGGGTCAGCTGGGGTTGGGCCTGCACGGGGGGCGCGTCCAGGAGTCTCTCGTACAGGGCCTCGTAACGCGAGACCATCTTGTCGAGGGGGTAGCGCTCGGCGATGGAGCGGGCCAGGGAGCGCAAGTGTTCACTCTCCTCGAGCTGGCCGAGAAGGCTCTCGAGGCGACCGGCCAGCTCGTCCTCGTCGCTCGGGTTCGAGAGGATGCCCTCCGACAGCTCGTCCGTGAGCACCTCGGAGGAGCCTGCGCAGGCGCTCACCACGACGGGCATCCCGCTGGCCAGGGCCTCGAGGGTCACGTTGCCGAAGGTGTCGTAGTGGGTGGGGAAGGCCAGCACGTCGGCCATGGCGTAGAAGCGCGGGACGTCGGAGCGGGCTCCCAGGAAGTGAACCGCGTCACCTACCCCCTGCGCGCGGGCCAGCTTGCGGTAGCGGCCGAGGCGGCGGTCCTTGCCGACCACGACCAGCTCGGCTCGGGGGAAGCGCGCGCGCAGCCTGGGGAAGGCGGCCAGCAGGGTGCCCATGCCCTTGCGTCGAAAGCCCGTGCCCACGAACAGCACCAGAGGGCCGCGGTTTCCCAGACCCAGCTCGCGGCGCAGGGAGTTGCCGCGTGACAGGCGGTCCCGTATGTGAAAGCCCTCGAGGTCCACGCCGTTGTAGAACACCTCGATCGACTCCGGGGCCAGGCCATAGGTGTCCACGATCTCGCGCTTCAGCTGCTCGCTGATGGCCACGATCGAGCCGGTTTCACCGCCCAGGAACATGCGCCGCTCGATGCGCTCCATCAGGGCGCGCTTCAGCGAGAAGCGGTCCGTCCAGCGCTCGACCCGGCGCCGCTCCCCGCGCAGGATGGAACGGGACACGGGCAGGAGCCCACGCCCCACCCGCAGGACGTCCTGGCGTGTGGTGAGGTCGAAGCCCTGCACCAGATCGAAGCTCCTCCGGTCCAGCACTTTGCGCACCCGGCGGTCGAAGGCGGAGTAGGACCAGGCCGCGGGGCCCCCGGCCCGGATACCGATCACCTCGGCCCCCGGTGGGGGAGCATCGACCACCTTCGAGGTCAGGATCGTGACGCGGTGGCCGCGCGCGTCCAGGCCCTCGGCCAGGGCCACGACGTTGCGCTCGACCCCGCCCCGGCGGGAGTAGGTGCGGTGGACCAGGGCGATCTGCATGGCGCGATCGTATCGGTGCCCGTAGGAACGTTCAAAACCCGCTTGCCTGGAGCTACCATAGGGCGAATGGGTCCGACCCAATCCAAGCCCGCTTCCCGCGCTCCGGTCAAGAGCAGCCCCCCCGGGGACATCGACTACGACGCGCGCAAGTCCTTCTACCGCAGCAAGGACGTAGCGGAGGACTACGACCGCCATCGCTTCAAGAGCAAGAAGCGTCAGCGACGCAACGTGCGCAAGTGGCGGGCGATCCAGAAGGCCCTGGCGCTCACCGAAGGCGTCGAACGCCTGCTCGACATCCCCTGCGGAACCGGGCGCTTCACCGACGAGCTGCTGGGCGAGGGCTACCGCGTGATCGGCAGCGACATCTCGCGCGAGATGATGGAGGTCGGCCTGCGCGAGCGCGTCGGAGCCAAGGGGCTCCTGGGCTTCGTGCAGTCCGACGCCGAGCACCTGCCCTTCCCCGACGATGCCGTGGACTGCGTCCTGTGCATCCGCTTCTTCCTGCACGTGGACGGACCGACCCGGGTCCGCATCCTGCGGGAGATGAAGCGCGCCAGCCGGCGCTGGGTGCTGGTGGACTACCGTCACCGCTACACCCTGCGCTGGGCCCTGTGGCGCACCCGGCAGGCCCTGGGTCGCACCAGCGAGCGCTTCGAGCGCGTGACCCGCGCCCAGATCGAGGACGAGATCGAAGCGGCGGGACTGAAGCTCGTGAAGGTCGTGCCCGTCGAGCTGGCCTTCTCGGACAAGTGGATCGTCCTGGCCGAAGTGCCCCAGGGCTAGCCGGTCCATGTCGCGTCCCGAGTTCAAGATCGACCCGGCCCACGCTCCGGAGCTCGGGGACCTCGGGCTCGATCGGCTCGAGGCCTGTCTGGACTACGACCGGGGAGAGGTGGTCAAGGCCGAGATCCCCGGGCGCGACGTCGTGCGCATCGACCGGGACCGCGGCAGCTACTACCTCAAGCGCGTGCGCGGCAAGGGCTGGAAGGACGTGCCCCACGAGAACGCGGTCCTGGAGCGCCTGCGCCTCTCCGGCCTGCCCGTTCCCGAGCCCGTGGCCTTCGGTTCCCGCGGCAACGAGGCGGCTCTGGTCACGGTCGGCCTGCCCACCGAGAACACCCTGGAACAGCTCCTCTTGCGCGGAGAGGTGCCCCCCGAGCGCTTGCGCAACCTGCTCGATTCGGTCGCCGGCCTGCTGCGCGACCTCCACGGCCTGGGCGTCAACCACCGCGACTTCTACGCCGGCCACATCCACCTCGGGGAAGCCGACCGCGTCTATCTGGTCGATCTCGGGCGCGCCGAGGTGCGCGGTCGCGTGCCCCGCCGGCGCGTCATCAAGGACCTCGCCGCCCTGAACTTCTCGATTCCCGAACGCGTCGTCGGACCCAAAGCGCGCCTGCGCTTCCTGCTCGACTACCTGGGGGGCTCCGCTAGCCGTAATCAGATCCGCCGCATCGCGCGCCAGGTGGACAGGAAGAGCCAGCGCATGCGCCGCCACTCGCTCCACAAGCTCGAGCGCGGCGAAGCCAACGTGCACGTGAACGAGTAGCTGTATCGTGGTGGCGATCACCCCACGCAGTTTCGCGGCGTCTCGCGCTCAATTGCGAAGGGGGAAGAGGAGAGGCCTCTGCAATCCGACCGCCCGGGCCGCGGTTTGGAGATTCCTCAAGTTCCCAACGGAGAGACTCAAAGGCGTCCTACGAGTACTACTAGACCGGAGTTTTTGCCTCTAGGCAGCAGTTTCTGCGTGTTTCTGGGCCACCTAGCCGGTCTGAGCGCATAGAAAGATACGAGTATTGACCAGTTTGTTCACATCCCTGAGAGTGTCGATTCCGATACTGCTCCTGTAGCGTCCTGTCTGTGACCTTGGAGAGAGGTTCCCGCTTTATGCCCAGGACATCATTCATTGTTTGTTGCTCGCTCGCACTATCAGCGGCTGTTGCTCTTGCCTGGGTACACTCTCCCCGAGGTAGAAGCGCGGTTGTTTTGCTCACTCCGGAGAGGGTCGAAGAAGTCACAAGGCCCGAGAGTCTCCTCCTTAGAGAGATCGGCGATAGATTCCCTGTGAGTAAGGAGTCTGGCCACGTGTCCACTCGTGTTGTCCCTGCTACCTATTATGCCGGGTGGGATCGTGTGCCTACCAAAACTAGTTGCAGCGCAAGCCTCCAAGGTCTCTGCGCCCAAGTGGCTGGAGATCTCAGAAAAGGGGAAGCTACGTTGCGAGCTGTCTCTGAGATTGCGGCCGGATTGATTGATGCTGTGAAGTGTGAGACCCCTGAGCGCCAGAGAGACGGATCCTTGCTATATCAAGCCAACCTATCGGAAGAGTTCGGTGTTGCGAGTTTATTCGTCCTCCCTGTCAAGTCTGGGATTTGCGAGTACGAGATCCGTCTGTTGTCTCCTCAATCTCTTCATGACGTTATTGCGGCCGACCTTACGCAGGGTAGTCGATTGGAGTTGCGGTTCAGCTTTGATGAGAACGAAGAGCCCTGCCAGTGTAGTGCGCTGGCTTTAGCTGAGCCCATTCCCTCAAATGAGTTCTATAGCGCTTTCCCAGGCTCTGGCTGGGTAACTATTGGAGGTGCGCTTTCTGCCGACCTTGCTTCCACGAGATGGTCTCCTGTCAAAATGAGGCTATTCGAGCAGGGGGGGCAGCCCTGCATGAGGCAGGAGGTCTTTCCGCAGGAATTGCAAGCCGACCCTCTTCGTCAGGAGCCGATGCTGTATGAGTTGGCATCGAATCTCGGTTCTTTGCGCTCCTTTCGATCGCACTATGGCATAGCGAGTAATCGATGACGGCAAGGCAGCGCTTCGGGATATGTGTCTTGGCTGTCACTGTCCTTGGCTCTGTACCTGTTCTAGTCGGCAGAGGGAATGTCACTACCGCCAAAACGACTGTTCGTGAAGCTCGCGGTGCGAGCCAGCTTGACTTGCCGAGGGAGCTAGATCGTCTCCAAAAGATAATCGCCCAATTGCAGGTTAATGTGATCGCCGGAGAGGTGCAGTCGACTGAAGTTGCTGCATTCCTGGTTGAGTTTTTGGACTTCGTTTGGCCCGAACTCGCTCGGAGGCCGTCTGCCGAAGGTTGGGATACCTACGAATTCGAGAACGACAGGCTGGGGATGATTACATTGAGTATTGGTCCACCGCAGCACGTTCGTCGCATTGTTTTGGTTATTGAGGGGCAGGAGGCATCTTTCCTCGAACAGCCAATTAGTCTGGTTGACACACAGTTCCGGATATATGCCGGTCTAACAAACACAAGCTTTGAATACTACGCGGCCTCGCTGGAGGCCCGTGTGCACCCCTCGGATGAGATCGCAGGCAAGCTGGACGGGGGGAAGGTCATTCGAGTGGGTGGCACTTACGAGATTCGCGATGGCAAGCAGCTTTGGTCCGAGGTTGTGATAGAGGGCGGTTTCCTCGAAGATGGTAGACCGTATACCACCTCAAGAATCCGCCCACAGCGGGAGGTTGGGACCCTCAGGTTCAGCGACGTGTCCGAATTGCCTCATCTGCACAGCCTCTTGACTGCGATAGCTAATTCGTAGTGGAATTTGCGTTCGGTGTGCCAGGATGTCGGGCTATCTTTGGCGCACAATAGCCTCGGTCCTGCTTGTCCGGAAAGGAGGTCACGATAGTGAGAGTTCTTGTCCTTGCTTTGATCCTTGGATTCTGCTCGACGCATGGCGAGATGTTTGGCCAGCAAGCCACTGTCGGCGCAACGCCAAGTGAGCCGCATGGCGAATGCTGCTTATGCACCTTGCACTTTGATGGGCAGTGGGGCTGGGCGTGCCCCTGTGGTAAAGGGAGAGGTGCGG
>JAUIEE010000287.1 GCA_030428965.1 bacterium
AGGGACTCCGTCTGCGGGGGAGCCGCGGAGGTTTCGTCCCGATCGACACCGATGGGGGACACGCAGGAGGAGCCAACGAACACAAGAGTGAGGAAGCGTCGGGAGGCCATCGCCCCAGGATATCGATCCGGGTAGAGCGATTCACCCGGGTCCACTCCACCCGCGGACAGGTCGAGCAGGGGCTCGTTGGAGCCATGAGCCGGTCGCCTCAGATGCGCTTCTCGTAGATGCGGCCCTTCTCGAAGTACTCGTCCTCGGCGCCGATCGAATCGAGGTCGGCTCTGGCTCCCCGCAGGATGCTGTGGCTGGCGGCGATCCCCATCTCCAGGCTGTGATCCTGGTTGGTGTACTTGAAGCGCCCCGGGCGACCGATGTAGTGCAGGTTCTCGAAGCGGTCGAGGTAGCCCTTGATGACCTCCAGGTTCTGCGGATAGGTCATGTCGTACACGGGGTAGACGAAGCGTCGCTTGCCCGAGTAGGCCTGGATCAAGTCCGCCCGCTGGAAGAACCCGTACTCCTCGAAGTAGGGCACGACCAGGTCGACCAGCTCATCGGTCGACATGCTCCAGACGTCTTCGGTTTCGAAGGCGAAGAACTCGATGAACAGCGAGGTCTTGTCCGGCGGAGACATGTCCTTGCTGAAGTTCTTCATCTCGCTCACGCGGCCGAAGGGGATCTCCTTGTTCGGGAAGTAGATCCAGTTGTCTTCGGTGACCTGGGGCTTGTCGAGGGTCAGGAAGAGGTAGACCTGACTGCGCCAGCGCAGGCCCTCGACGGCACGGGTGACCTCGGCCGGGGGCGCAGGGTCCAGGAGCTTGAGGAAGTGCGTGATGGGCACCGATTCGACCACGGTGCTGGGCTTGACGCTGCGCACCTCCCCATCCAGCGAGAGCTCGACCTCCTCGAGGCTGGAGCCGTTGTGACGAATCTTGAGGGGGTGAGAGTTGGTGTAGATCCGGGAGCCGACCTCCTGCAGGCGCTCCGCGATCTTGGCGTAGATGCGGCCCGTCCCGTACTGCGGGTAGTAGAACTCGTCCACCAGGGATTTCGGGGTGCCCTTCTTGGCCAGGAAGAGCGCGTTCTTGAGAACGGACAGGAGGTTCAGTCCACTGATGCGCTGACGGGCCCAGTCCGGATGGATCGTGCTGGCAGGAATGCCCCAGATTTTCTCGGTGTAGTTGATCATCGAGAACTCGGCCAGGGTGCGACCGAAGTTCGAGACCACGTACTCCTCGAAGTTGACGACCTCCTTGCCGAACACGCCGTACTGCAGCGAGGCCACCATGTAGTCGAAGGCCATGCGGGCCGCCTTGAAGGGCCCGATGTTCTTGAAGACCTGGAAAGCGTTGACGGGGTAGTCGTAGAACTTGCCGTCGATGTACTGGCGCGTGATACGACGCACCGTGCGCCACTCCTCGTGCAGGAGATCCTCGATGAAGGCGTAGAGGTAGTCGTTCTTCGAGAAGAAGCGGTGGGGGCCGATGTCCGTGCGGAACAGATCGTCCCCCTGCCTGAACTCCAGCGTCTTGGCCAGCCCACCGATGGCTGGATCGCGCTCGACGATTTCGCTGCGACGGCCCGAGCGGGCCAGCTCCATGGCGCACGCCAAGCCGGCAGGGCCCGCGCCGATGATGAGGATCTCTCCGTCCATGGTTACGACGCTCTTCGTGCTTCGGGCGCCCAGGGGGCGGGGAATCCTAGCTGTTTTGGGGAGGCGACAGAAGGGTGGGCGGGCTTCCCTCGGGAGAGCCGGCCGCACCGGGAAGTGGACACTGCTCTGGGTTCTGCCAGAAGCCTACCCGTTTCCCCAGGGCCGGGCCGAGCTCTCTTGGCTGCACTTGCCCGGGTTCGACGCGTCCGAGAGCCCTTCTCCAAGATCCCGTGAAGGCCCGGGCGGGGCGCGCAGGGTCGCCGGCCCACGTGGGGAGATTTTGCCGGGAAACTCTGACCCCCCCTGGCGTGAAGTCCCTCCAATGGAGGCGTGGGGGAGGTTCATCGCCTGACCGTTCGTCCGTATGAGCCCGGGGACGAGGAGGCCATCCTCGACGGCTTCAACTTCGTCTTCGGGCGCATCGATCCGGCCTTCGAGCCCCGCTCCCTGGAGGCCTGGCGCTGGCAGTATCTCGAGAACCCCAGCGGACGACGGATCTTCCTCGGCCTCGATGAAGACGGACAGGTCGTCTCCCAGCAAGCGGGTATCCCCGTCCGCATGGTCCATCGCGGGCTGCGGGTGACCTGGAACCAGATCGTGGACTCCTTCGCCGACCCACGTTACGGGAAGGGGCTGAAGCGACACCGGGCGTTCGCGGACGTGTCCAAGCCGTACTGCGACACCTACGGGGGGCCTCATCCCGAAGGGGATCCGATCATGTACGGCCTCCCCATCCGGGCTGCCTGGCGGATGGGGCACAAGTTCCTGGGCTACGAGGTCTGCCGCTCCCAGACCAAGCTCTGCGTCCGGCCCGAGACCTACCTCGAGCGGGGGCAGGAGGGCGAGCAGGGGGTCACCGTCGAGGAGCCGCCCCGCTTTCCGGCTGAGGTCGAGGCTCTCTTCGAACGCGTGCAAGCCTCCGTGGGGGCGATGGCCGTGCGCGATGCGCTCCACCTGAACTGGCGCTTCTGCGATCGACCGGACCGCTCGTACGAGCTGGGGCTGGCGCGCCGGGCGGGCACCCTGATCGGCCTGGCGGTCTTCGGGGCGGGCACCTTCGATGGCCGTGAAGATGCCCTGCTGTGCGACTGGCTGGTTCCCGCGGACGAGCCCGGGGCAGGAAAGGCCCTGCGTCGCTGGGCGGCAACCAAGGCGCGCGAGCGCGGCCTGGAGTTTCTCACGGCCCTGTTTCCGGACACGTCCGGGCCCTGGATCGAGTTCCAGGAGGCCGGGTTTCGGGTCCAGGACACGCGCTACTTCACCTCCTGTGGGACCTATTCCCAGGATCACCCGGAGGACTGCTCGCCGCGATGGTTGTTCCACCACTGGTACTACACCATGGCGGACTTCGACCTGTGCTGAGAGGCGCTCGACGAATGGCCGATTCGCTCCACACCCGCCCCCTGCAAGCCGGCGACGAGGCCTACCTTCCCGGATTGGAAGCCTTGAATCGCCCGGAAGGTACGGCGTGGACGCCCGAGGTGTGGCGTTGGAGGCAGCTGCACCCTGCGGGGAACCGTTCCTGGGTCGGGGAAGACGAAGGGGGAGTGCGGGCCCACTTCGCGACGTGTCCCCAGCGCACCTGGATGGCCGGTGAGGAGCAATTCTTCAGCCAGATCGTGGAGGCGGCGCAAGGGCCAGATGAATCGCCGTTGCTGGATGGCGTGGCCGAGGCTCTGGTCGAAACGGCTCGGGGTCTCCTGGAAGCGACCTCCGGCCTCGACGGGGACTGGGTCACGCACCACGTCGTCGGCGGAGGTGACCTACGCTTCCAGCGCCGCGTCTTGCAGCACGAAGTCGTGCGCACGCCTCTCGTGCTGCGTCTGGACCTGAGCGACCGGAAGCCCCCTCCGAGCCCCGCTGCGATCGAGGAGTGCACGGCCTTCGACGATCAGGCTCGCTGGCTCTGGGACCGCTGCGTGGGGCACTGGGGGGCCAGCACGATCCGGGACGAGAGCTACCTCAGCTGGCGTTACCTCCAGCATCCGAACACCCCGTACACGTGCCTCGGGCTGCGCGACGCCGACGGAATCCTGAGGGGCCTCGCGGTTTACGCGACGTTGCCCGAGGGGCGAATCGGTCACCCTCTGGCGGGTGCATCGGGCGCTACCGGAGTGATCGTGGACTGGATGGTTCCCCGGGAAGAGCCCGAGGTCGGACGAGCCCTTCGACGGGCAGCGGTTCGCCTGGCGCTCGACAGCGGAGCCAGGTCCATGGTGACCTTCTTTCCGGAATGGTCGCCGTGGTTCGTGACTTTCCAGGAAGAAGACTGGCGGGTCCATCCCACGGACCTGGTCCACATGGCGCGCAGCCACCATCCGCGCTTCGACATGTTCTGGCTGCGAGGGAACTGGTGGGTTCAGCTCGGCGACACGTCGCTCCTTTGAGAGACCCGAGCGGCGCGTGCCCCGATCCTAGAGGGCGCCCGCGATTCCGAGCGCCCGCAAGGTCTCGATCGAGGCCTGGAAGTCAGGCCCGAGTCCCGGGCCGGAGCTCCAGCCCTGGCCCGGGGTCTCGACCAGCTCGTACTCGACGACGCTGCGGGTCTCATCGACGCGCGTGGCTTCGCACCGGCAGTGCACCAGCCTGGGGGACCGGGAATCCAGCGGGAGGTAGACGTACGGACCGGTGGCCGCCGGACCGATCCGAAACTCACCGTCGGCTCCCTCGGGCAGTGCTCCGAGCTGACCGACCAGGCGGTTCGACAGGTAGATCTGGGAGTCGTCTCCGCGCAGGGCAGGTAGCTCGATCACGGCCGGCTTGCCGTCCCCGTGAAACGTGATGCGCGCGCCATGGGAAACCGGCTCGGGAGTCGTTCCCGGCGCGAGGAACCAGAAGAAGGTCAGCTGGCGAACCCCACGTTCCCCGAGCTCGAGCCGCTCGTCCCGGAAGTAGACCGTCGGTCGCTCCTCCCAGCCTCCTTCGGCGGGGCGCTGGATGGATCTGCTCCATCGCAGTGGGACGAGAGCGCTCTGCTCCGAGGTCGTCTCCAGGTAGACGAGCGGGGCCAGGTACGGGTCCAGGTCGACGCCCTCGTCCATGCGAGGCTTGAGGAGGTCGGCCTGGGCGAAACGGTAGCTTCCGGGCTCGGCATGCAGCGCGGGGTCCTTCGCACCTGAGCTGGGCGAGGGAGTCGCTTCCGAGTGGCACGCGGCCACGCCCAGGGCAAGGGCCAGGTAGGGGACGCAGCATGAAGTCCAATTCATGGGTACCCAGCGCCGGCCTCGCAGGCGCGGGGAGAGGGAGCATACCCCGGACCTTGCGGGGGCAAAGGCCCGCGGTCGTCGCCCATGTCCGGACGTCAAGATCGTAGCTCGGGGCCCGCTCAAGAACTCGCAAACCCCGGCCCGTTCGAGCGCGTCCCCATCCTCCTCGGCCCCCCGGCAACCTGGAACGAAGTCCCGGGCACGGTCTGCCCAAGGGGCCTGTCCCCGTGTAGCCTGGTGTCGAAGTTTACCGATCAGGCAGCCCTCACCCGGCTCGCCAAGAGACCCAGGAGATCACGTCATGCTACGCCTACGTCACTTTGCTGCTCTGTCTGTTGCCGGAAGTCTGACCCTTGCCGCCGCCGCACCGGCCCTGTGGCAGGACATGGAGATGCCCAAGCCCACCGAGGAACACGCCATGATTCAAAAGGGCGTGGGGGTCTGGGAGGGCACCGTGACCATGTTCATGCCCGGGATGCCCGAGACTCCGACGCCGGCCACCGAGGTCGTTCGTTCCGAGGGACCCTTCTGGATCACATCCGATTTCAAGAGCAGCTTCATGGGCATGGACTACAACGGCCACGGCTGCCACGGCTACGACCCGGTGAAGGGCAAGTACGTCAGCACCTGGATCGACAGCATGAGCTCCTACCTGAGCGTCATGGAGGGCACCCACAACGCGGAAACGAACGCGATCGAGATGACCTGGGAGGCTCCCGACATGACGGGACAGCTGGCTCCGCACCGTTCGGAGCAAGTCCTCTCGGAGGACGCCTACACGATGACCTTCTACACCTCCGGTGAGAAGACCATGGTCATCGACATGAAGCGCACGGGAGGGGCCGCCGCCGTGGAGGCCGGGGCCAAGAAGTAGGTTCTCGTGAACGCGGGATCCGGGCTGCCCGTGGGGGGCCCGGATCCGGCTACAGGACGTAGCCGATGATCTCGACCCGGGGACCTGTCACCTTGGGCGAGCGCAGGTGCACCACCTGCTCGGAGCGCAGCGCGAGCTCATCCAGGGAGCACTCGAAGCGCCAGCCGTCTCCGCGCCGGACCGCGGCGAAATCCGCCAGTGGCGTTTCGTCGGCGTAGATCTGGAGCTGGCTCCCCTCGGGCACCTCTTCCGAGCGCACCTCGGTGAGCACGGCGCGCTTGCCCGCCGGTACCTGGGCCGCGACCACGGGAACGTCCCCCTCGAGGTTCGTGCCCACCTTGATCCACGTCTCGTTCGTTCCCCAGGCGGCTTCGCTGGGGGGCTCGAACAGGTAGCACGTGCGGCAGAACTCGTAGCAGCGGCCGCTGGTGAGGCTGCGACGAAGCCGCCGGTAGGTCTCGCCGTTCCAGACCTCGAAGAAGCTCTCCTCCTGGTCCAGGTGGGCGAGGATCCGTCCGGCGCTCATGGCGGCGTTGCAGCAAGGGGCGACCAGCCCGTTGTATTCGATGAAGGACTCCCGCCAGGCATAGGTGCAGTCGCTGGGCTTCTCGGAGTCGGCCGGAATGAGAGAGTCGCCCAGCTGGGGCACCCCCCAGCGCAGGTGGCCAACCAGGGCACGCTCCCCCAGTAGACGTTCCACGTACTCGCGGTTGCCTCCACCCGATTCACGCACCTCTTTCATGGCGCGGTAGAGGCGATCTTCGTCCCACCTCTCGTGGATCTGCGGATCGAAGGTGACCGAGCTCAGCTTCTCCCGTCCCTGCTCCAGGAGCTTCTCGTCGCTGAAGGGGACGTAGGCCTCGTCCGGCTCGACACCGTTCAGGTCGAAGGGGTCCGGGAGGAGCAGCTCGACTCCCAGCCGCAGGGCCGTGGCGCGTGCCT
>JAUIEE010000288.1 GCA_030428965.1 bacterium
TCCTCTGGGCCGCCATGCGGGCAGCAGCCGCGCCGTAGGTGCGTACCACTTCCCGTGCCGCCGCCTCGTCCTCGACGTCTTCGCCGAGCAGGTCGAGAATGCCGGTGAAGCCGCGGCTTGCCAGGTCTTCGAGCCGTTCCAGGGCGCTCTCCAGGGTCTCCCCCGCGATGTAGCGGGACGCCAGCATCCGCATCATCGGGCGCGGCATGAGGGGAAGCGCGGAAATGGCGATGCGATCGAGGATTCCCATGGGGCGGCTCTTTCGAGGGAGGGGATTCTAAGCGGATTCCGCGCTAACATGCTCCCATGAGCCCTGGGAAAGGGGGAGAGCACAGCCCGGCCAGAGTCGTGTTCGTCACGCACCCCGAGGCCGGGATCGAGCCGTTTGTCCATGCCCTGGTGGAAGACGGCCTCGCGGCCTGCGTCAACCGCATGGCCGCGACCAGCACGTATCGCTGGGAGGGCAAGCTGCTCGACGAGCCGGAGTACCTGCTCTTCATCAAGACCCGGGTCGAACGCCTGGCCGAGATCGAGAGCAGGATTCGCAGCGCGCATCCCTACGACGTCCCCGAGATCCTCGTGATCGAGCCGGTGCACGTGGAGGCCCGCTACCTGGCCTGGCTCCTGGGGGAAGTGGCTGACGCCGGTCGCGGATCCCGTTGAAGCAAAAAGGCCCAGAGGGGCGGCTCGCCCGCATCGGTTTCTTCCTCGGACCGGCTCTCTTCCTGGGCGTGTTCCTGGCTCCCGGTCTGGGCCTGAGCCAGGACCAGCGCAGCGTGGCCGCCGTCACGGCCCTGGCGGCGACGTGGTGGATCACCACGGCCATTCCGATCGGGGCGACGTCCCTCTTGCCCGCGGCGCTGTTCCCACTCCTGGGGGTGATGTCTGGCCGCGACGTTGCGCCGCTCTACATGAAGGACCTGGTCTTTCTGTTCCTGGGGGCCTTCGTGCTGGCCCTCGGGCTGGAACGCTGGAACCTGCACCGGCGCTTCGCCCTGTGGACGATCGCCCGGGTCGGGACGAAGCCGACGCGCATCGTGCTCGGGTTCATGATCGCGGCCGCGTTCCTGTCCTTCTGGATCAAGAACACCTCGGTCACGCTGTTGATGCTGCCGATCGGTCTGGCGGTGATCCAGTGCGTCACCCCCGACGAGCGGTCAGGTCCGTTCGCCCTGAGCCTGCTGCTCGGCATGGCCTACTCCTCCTCGGTCGGGGGCATCGCGACCCCGGTCGGTACCGCTCCCAACCAGGTCTTCCTGGGGCAGTTCGCGGAGCTCTTCCCCGCAGCGCCCGAGATTCCCTTCGGGCAGTGGTTCCTCTGCTTCCTGCCCCTGATCCTCGTCTACCTTCCGCTCGGTTGGATCGTCCTCACGCGCCTGGCGCTGCGCGTGCCCTGCGAGGACACGCGCGGTGGCGAGGCGATCGAAAGGGAGCGGCGCTCCCTGGGTCCCATGGGGCGTGGCGAACGCTGGATGTGCACGCTGTTCGTGGTCACGGCTCTCCTGTGGGTCACCCGGGCGGATCTCGACCTGGGGGTCTTCGTGGTTCCCGGCTGGGTCGGCCTGTTGCCGGCTTCCTTCGGCGACGCGCGCAGCTTCGTCACCGACGCGACCGTGGGCACGTTCATGGCCATCCTGACGTTCTTGATCCCCGTCGACTGGAAGGGCGGTGAGTTCTTGATGGACTGGAAGACCGCGTCGAGCATGCCCTGGGAAGTGCTGCTCTTGATCGGAGGAGGCTTCGCCATCGCGGGAGGCTTCCAGTCCAGCGGGTTGGACGAGGTCCTGGGCGGAGGGTTGGCCCCTTTGTTCGCGGGCCGTTCCAGCTGGATCGTGGTGCTCTCGACGGTGGTCTTCATGGCCCTCCTGACGGAGGTGACCTCGAACACGGCGACGACGGCCGTGCTCTTGCCCGTGCTCGGCCAGGCGGCGGTGTCCGCCGGGATCTCGCCTCTCTTGACGATGCTGCCGGCCACGGTGGCGGCCTCGGCTGCCTTCATGCTGCCCGTGGCAACCCCGCCCAACGCGGTGGTGTTCTCCTCGCGGCTCGTGCCCGCTCCCCAGATGGCGCGGGTCGGCCTCTGGATGAATGTCCTGCTCGCGATCCTGATCACCCTGGTTTTTCAGCTATGGGTCAGGCACAACCTAGGCATCGAGGCCGGGCCCGCCCCGTGGGGCGCCGACTGAGAGCTGGAGCGTCGTGAGCCCTTTCATTCGACCCACAACCGTGCAGCCCGGGGATCGGATCCTGGCGCGGGGTGTCTTCTTGCTCTTGCTCGCCGTCTACACGGCCACCTTCGTGGGTTTGCCCGACAACCCCGACGCGGAGGTCGAGTTCCAGACGACCAGCAGCCTGGTCCGGGAGTTCGATCTCGCCCTGGGGGGCACGCCGGAGGCGGAGGCTCTGCTGGCCCACCGGGCCGGGAATCAGGCCGGCTTCAACGTGCGCGAGGGGGTGGGGGACAACCAGGGGCGCTACTACTCCTGGTTCGGAGTCGGGCAGGCCCTGGTCGGGGTTCCCTTCTACCTCGCCGGTCAGACGGTCTCCGGTCTGTTTCCCAAGATCGAGGAACGTCATCGCTCCACGCGCCACTACGGGGTCGCGCGCAGCGAGTACTTCGAGCATCTGTTCGTCGGTTGGCGCAACCCGCTCCTGGGTGCCATGACGGCTTGGCTGATCGTCATCTCGGCTCGCCGGGTCGGCGCGCGCCGGCTGAGTGCTTTCGTGGGGGGGCTCTCCTACGGACTGTGCACCTTCGCCTGGCCCCAGGCACGTTCCACGCTGAGCGACGTGCAGGCCACCTTCTTTCTCTTCCTGGCCCTGCACCTGGCCTTCTCCGTACGCGAACAGATCGCCCGCAAGATCTCACCCTCGCCGATCGCCCTGGTCGGTTTCGGCCTGTCCCTGGCCCTCGCCTTCCTGACGCGTCTGGTCACGGCGCCCGCCATCTTGGTCGTGGTCCTCTTCCTCGTGATCGTGCTGGTCTCAGGTCGTGGAAAGCTCGGCTCCCGCAGCCTCGTGGCGCGGGACCTGGCCCTGGCCCTGACGCCGGCCCTCGCCGGCCTGGGGGTCTTCCTGTGGATCAACCAGATGCGCTTCGGCCATCCCCTCGAGTCCGGCTACGGAGCCGCGGTCAACCGGGCCTTCTTCTCCTATCCGCCCCATCGCGGCCTGGCTGGACTGCTCCTGTCCCCCGGCAAGGGCCTCTTCTGGTTGGCGCCCGCGGTGCTCCTGGCCGTCTTCGGCGGGCTGCGCCTGGTGGCCCGCGGCGACCGTTCCCTGCCCTGGCTCTTGCTCTTCTTCGGCACGGCGGTGTTCCTGCCCATCCTGCCGGCCCAGACCTGGCACGGCGCCTGGACCTACGGTCCCCGCTACATCCTGCCGGTGCTGCCCGTCCTCTGGCTCCTGGTCGCCGTCGGCATGGACGCGCTCCCCAGCTTCCACTACGGCCGAACGCTCGCCGGCGTCCTCCTGGTCCTGGGCCTTCTGACCAACGTCCCCGGCGCCCTGGTCGACCACATGACCCACCAGGACCTGGCGCTGCAAGCAGCCCGAACCGCCTGGCCGAACGTCGAAGGGGAGGACGCAAGGGCCCAGGACGACGCGCGCTTCGACATGATCCAGTGGGACTGGAGATTCGCGGCCCCCTGGGCGCACTGGCGCATCCTGCGCCGGCGCCTGGCGGACCTCGGGGAGGAGTTTCCCCTGAGCGAGATCTTCTACCTGGAAAGTGACGCCAGCGTGCGCCCAGCCCACGAACGGGACCGGGGGTTCCGCCACCTGGCCTGGATCGACCTGCGCGAGCGCCTGGGGGGCGAGGTTTGGCCCGGCGTGCTGATCTCCCTGGCCCTGGCGGCCTGGGGGCTCGGGGCCATCTTCAGCGGGCTCGACCCCACCCTGAACTGAGCCCTCAAGCTTTGGGGAACAAGGATCGATAGGCCCTGGGGGAAGCCCGGGATGATCCGAAGCCGTTCCATGATCTTGGCCGCCGTCGGGGCCGCGCTCTTCTGGGGCACGACCCTGCCCTCCGCCGGTGAGGAGGACTCGCCGCTTTCCGACGGCAGCGTGCGGGAGCTGATCCTCTCCTCGCCTCCCGGAACCCGAACGTCGTACTTCGCCCTCGAAGGGGAGACGTCCCGCGCGTGGATGCGCTGGATGCGGGGCCCCGACCCCGAGGCCCTGCGAGAGGCCGGTTGGCGCGTCGAGCTGGAGACGTACTTCCCCGCGATCGAGACGCGCGTGCTGCACACCGAGCGCCTGGGCTCCTCCGAACGCAAGCTCGTGTGGCGCGAGGTTCGTGCCCAGTCGGGAAGGACCCTGCTGGCCGAGTGGGACGAGAGAGCCGGGTTGAGGTCCTCCGAGACCTTTGGAACCGAGACCATCCGACGGGAGTTCGGGGGCTTCGAGAGCTCCGGCTTCACTCCGCTTCACCTGGTGGAGTGGCTGCGGGTCAGCTCGGACTGCAAGCGCGCCGTTCAGCGCTACGACCCGCTGGCCAACGCGCTCGAAGAGTTTCAGATCGAGGGGGCGTCTTTCCCCGCTCTGCCCGGACCGCTTCTCTCACCCTCGGGCCAGCTGGCAATGCGGGCGGTCCAGCTACGGCGCAAGGACGGATCCCCCGGGCCCTTCTATGTCTTCCGGGGCGAGGAGTTGGTCCTGTTCCGGCTCCAGGAAGGAGGGCCCTGGGCCCGCCGCATCTCCGCGCGCGCCTACCGGGATCTTTTCGAAACCAATACCGATCCGGGGCACTAAGGGACTGCAATTTCGAGACCTGGCGCCGGAGGGCCCGTATTCTGGGTCGCCCCGAAGCCATGGTCTCCCCTGCGACCCTTTCGCGACGGCGTCCCTTCTGGGCCCTCGCTCTCTGCCTTTGCCCCATGGCCTGCCTCTCTCCGGACGAGTACCGGCTGCAGGCCGACCGGCAGGTCGAAGGCATCTTGTCCGAGCTGGAGACGGCTCTGACCCAGGGCATGAGCTTCCCCCTGGAGCGTCCCGAGGACACCCTGCGCGCGCGCTTCTTCGAGGGACCGGTACCCTCGGAAGAGGAGCAGGTGCTGGGGCTGGTCGATTGCCTGCGACTGGCGGCGGAGAACAGCCGTGAGTTCCAGACCCAGCGCGAGGCGCTCTACCGTGCGGCCCTCGCCCTGACCCTGGAACGCTGGCGCTTCTCGATCCAGGACACCGGCACCGCGTCCACGTTCCTCGAGCGCAACGGAACTCCGGTCGGTACCGCCGGGGTCCTTTCGAACTACGGGCTCTCCAAGCTCTTTCGTACCGGGGCGAGCGTCTTCTCGGACCTGGGGCTCACCCTGGTTCGGGACGTCAGCTCCGGCGATGGATGGGATGCCATCAGCAACCTGCGCCTGGGCATCACCCAGCCGCTCCTGCAGGGGTTCGGTCGGGACGTCGTCCTCGAGCCTCTGACCCAGGCCGAGCGCGACGTGCTCTACCAGGCCCGCTCCTTCGAGCGTTTTCGGCGTGTCCTGGCCTTCGACGTGACCGCCAGCTACTACCGCATCCTCCAGCAGGTGAACACCATCTCCAACGAACAGCAGAACTACGACGGGCTCGTGGAGCTGCGCAGGAGGAACGAGGCCTTCGCCGAGGCAGGTCGCCTGAGCGACATCCAGGTGGACCAGGCGCGCCAGAACGAGCTGCGTGCGCGCAACCGGCTGATCGACGCCGAGCGCTTTCTCGGATCCCTCAAGGACGACTTCCTGTTCTTCCTGGGGCTGCCGATCGAGTATCCGTGGCGCGCGGATTCGAGCGAGCTGGAGGGACTCGAGGTCTGGCCCGAACTGGAGAGTCGCCTTGGAGAGACCCAGGCACTGACGATCGCCCTGGCCGAACGCCTGGATCACCAGACCACCCTCGATCAGGCGGTCGACACCGAACGGCGCATCGGGGTGCGGGCCAACGACCTCGAGCCCGGACTCGACATCGTGGCGGACTACTCCGACGCCTCCGGGGTGAGACCCTCGTGGGGCATCAGCCTCGATCTCGACCTGCCCCTCAACCGCCTGCCCGAGCGCAACGTCTACCGCGAGGCCTTGATTCTGCGGGACGCCGCCCAGCGTGCGGTCGAGGCTTCCCGGGATCGCATCCTGACCCAGGTTCGCGAGTCGCTGCGGGAGCTGCGGGCAGTCCGGCAGAGCTTCGACATTCAGACGGGGGCGGTGGGCTTGGCCGAGAGCCGCGTCGAGAGCGCGAAGCTCAACCTCGAGGCCGGACGCGCCAGCACGCGGGACGTGCTGGAGGCCCAGGACGCCTTGATCCAGGCGCAGAACGCGGCGGTTCGAGCGCGCACGGACCTGGCCCTGGCCGGTTTGGCGTACCATCAGAACATGGAGCTCCTGAGGGTGGGCGAGGATGGCCTGCGCGTGGCGGAGCTTCCCGAATGGCTGCAAGGAACCCCATGAAGAAGAAGAGGAAGGGTCGGTTCTTGTGGGGGCTCTTGGCCCTGCTCGGTCTGGGCGCTGCCGGCTACCTGGGCAAGGGCCTGTTCGTTTCCGATGCGCAGGAGGAGACCCTGGGCCAGAAGGTTCAGCGCGGCCCGCTGCGCATCGCCGTGGTCGAGCGCGGGAACCTGAAGGCGGCGAAGAGCATCGACCTCGTGAGCGAGGTCGAAGGGCGAACGACGATCCTCAGCTTGATCGA
>JAUIEE010000289.1 GCA_030428965.1 bacterium
TCCCCTTCAGCCGCAATCCCGAATGGACCCTGCCCGGAGGCAAGCCGCAGCTCTTCGCGACGTCCATGCCCCAGTCGGGCGGAGCTCTGGGGCTCCTGGTCGAGAGTCACATGGGTCGCCCGACCAAGGTCGAGGGCAACCCGGAACACCCCGCCAGCCTCGGCGCGACGGATACGACCGCCCAGGCCGCGACCCTGTCGCTCTACGATCCGGACCGCTCGCACTCGGTGCTCAAGGCCGGGCAGATCCAAACGTGGGAGGACTTCCAGGAGGCCCTGTGCAGCGAGCTCGACGGCATCGAAACCGTCCAGGGTGAGGGGCTGGCCGTCCTGGTCGGCGAGGTGCTGTCCCCCACCATGCAGAGAATGCTGCGACGCCTGGCCGAGGAAATGCCGCGGGCCAAGGTGCACAGCTGGTACCCCATCCATCGCGACAACGCCCGGGCGGGCGCGGAGCTCGCCTTCGGTCGCGACGTGTCCCAGTGCCACCGGCTCGAGAAGGCCCGCGTCGTGCTGTCCCTCGACGCGGATTTGCTCGGATGCGGCGCCGATAGCGTGCGCAACGCGCGCGGCTTCGCCCAGGCGCGGCGCGTGCGAGAGACCACGGAGAACATCGGCCGCCTGTACGCGGTGGAGAGCTCGGTCACGATCACGGGAGCCGCCGCCGACGAGCGCCTGGCCCTGCGACCGAGCCAGGTCGAAGGCTTTGCCCGGGCCCTGGCCCGCACGCTGGGCATCGAGGTCGAGGCGCCCGAGCTCGACGAAGAGATGCGGCCCTTCCTGCAGGCCGTAGCCAAGGACCTGCGCACCCACACCCATTCGAGCCTGGTGATGGCCGGTGCCTGGCAGAGCCCGGTCGTGCACGCCCTGACGCACGCGATCAACTTCGCCCTCGGCAACGTCGGGGACACCGTCGAATACCGCGCACCCATCGCTTACGGAAACCGAGCCGTCACCGAATCGCTGACGGAGCTGACCGCGGACATTCGAGCCGAGAAGGTGCGCGTGCTCGCCATCCTCGGCGGCAATCCGGTCTACGACGCTCCGGTCGACCTCGAGTTCCGGGAAGCGCTGCTGGAGGTTCCTTTCCGGTTCCACCTGGCCCTGCACGAGGACGAGACCAGTCAGCTGTGCCACTGGCACCTGCCCCAAGCCCACTTCCTCGAGAGCTGGGGGGACGTCTCCGCCCACGACGGGACGGCCTCCTTCATCCAACCGCTGATCGCGCCCCTCTACGGGGGCCGCAGCGAGATCGAGATCCTGTCCGCTCTGCTCGGTGAGCCCGGCAAGAAGGGCTACGACCTCGTGCGCGAGACCTGGCAGGCGCGCTTCGACGGAGAGGACTTCGAGGCCTTCTGGGCGAACTCCCTGCACGAGGGCCTCGTGGCCGACAGTCAACGGGCCCCGCTCGAGCTCACGCCGCGCTCGGCCATCGCCTACGGCGACCCTCCCAAGCCCTCGATCGGAATCGAGCTGGCCCTGCGACCGGACGCCAACGTCTTCGACGGGCGCTTCGCGAACAACGGCTGGCTGCAGGAAACGCCGCGGCCCCTGACCCGCCTCGTGTGGGACAACGCCGCCTTGATCTCTCCCTCCACGGCCAAGGCCCTGGACGTGGAGAGCGGGGACGTGGTCGAGCTGGCGCTCGGCTCACACCGCCTCGAGGCCCCGGTCTGGGTGACCCCCAACCACCCCAACGAGACGGTCAGCCTGCATCTGGGCTACGGTCGGACGAAGGGCGGCAACCTGGGCGAGGGGGTCGGCGTCAACGCCTACACCCTGCGCACGACCTACGGATGCTGGTCCGGCAACAACCTGACCGTGACGTCCACCGGACGTTCCTACGAGCTCGCCACGGTCCAGAAGCACCCGGACATGGAGGGTCGCGACATCGTTCGCGTCCAGACCTTCGATCGCTTCAAGCACCCCCACGATGCCGGTGATCACGGACACCACGACGTGTCCGAGCTGTCGATGTACCCCGGCCACGAGAACGAAGGCTACGCCTGGGGCATGATCATCGACCTGAACGCCTGCATCGGGTGCAACTCCTGCATGGTCGCCTGCCAGTCCGAGAACAACGTGCCGATCGTCGGCAAACAGGAAGTGGCGATCGGGCGAGAGATGCACTGGCTGCGGATCGATCGCTACTACGAAGGCGAGGGGGAAGAGCAAAAGACCCTGCACCAGCCGGTGCCCTGCATGCACTGCGAGGAAGCGCCCTGCGAGGTCGTTTGCCCCGTCGGCGCTACCGTCCACAGCGACGAGGGCCTCAACGAGATGGTCTACAACCGCTGCGTCGGAACGCGCTACTGCTCGAACAACTGCCCCTACAAGGTGCGGCGCTTCAACTTCTACCACTACGCGGACTACGAGACCGAGTCTCTGAAGCTGGGCAACAACCCGGACGTCACGATCCGCTCCCGTGGGGTGATGGAGAAGTGCACCTACTGCGTGCAGCGCATCAACCACGGCCGCATCGAGGCCAAGAAGGAGGATCGCACCCTGACCGACGGCGAGGTGCAGACCGCCTGCCAGTCCTCCTGCCCGACCCAGGCCATCTCCTTCGGCAACCTGAACGACCCGCAGAGCCAGGTCACGGCCCTGCGCAAGGAGCCGCATCACTACGCGTTGCTCGAGGAGCTCGGCACCAAGCCGCGCACCACCTACCTGGGCAAGGTCACCAACCCCAACCCGGACCTCGAGCCGAGCTAGGGAGCCGCCGATGTCTCAGCCCACCCAACAGCCGCCCGGCAGCCCGCCGATCATTGCCCCCGGGCACACGATCTCGAGCGTCTCCGACAAGATCACCTCGATCGTCCTGAAGCGGCACACGCCCCGGGGCTGGTACGTCGGCTTCGCCATCTCGTTCGCCCTGATGATGGTCATGCTGGGCTCGATCGCCAAACTCCTGTTCGAGGGGGTCGGCGTCTGGGGTCTGAACGTTCCGGTGGGTTGGGGCTTCGCGATCATCAACTTCGTGTGGTGGATCGGCATCGGGCACGCGGGAACGCTGATCTCGGCCATCCTGCTGCTCTTCCGCCAGGAGTGGCGCACCTCCATCAACCGCTTCGCGGAGGCCATGACCCTGTTCGCCGTGGCCTGTGCCGGCGTCTTTCCGCTCTTGCACGTAGGCCGGCCGTGGCTCGCGTACTGGCTCTTGCCGTACCCGAACACGATGTCCCTGACACCCCAGTTCCGCAGCCCCTTGCTGTGGGACGTCTTCGCCGTCTCCACCTACGCGACGGTGTCCCTGCTCTTCTGGTACATCGGCCTGGTTCCCGACCTGGCCTCCCTGCGCGACCGTGCCAAGTCCAGGTTCTTCAAGACGGTCTACGGGATCTTCGCCCTGGGCTGGCGGGGCGCCGCAACCCACTGGGAACGCTACGAGACGGCCTACCTGCTGCTGGCGGGGCTGGCCACGCCGCTCGTGATCTCGGTCCATACGGTGGTGAGCTTCGACTTCGCCGTCAGCATCATCCCCGGCTGGCACGCCACCATCTTCCCGCCTTACTTCGTGGCCGGAGCCATCTACTCGGGCTTCGCCATGGTCATGACCCTGGCCATCCCCTTGCGCAAGGTCTACGGGCTGCAGGACTTCATCACGATGAGGCACCTGCAGAACATGGCCAAGGTGATCCTCGCCACGGGCCTGATCGTCGCCTACGGCTACGCCATGGAGGTGTTCTTCGCCTGGTACAGCGCGAACCCCTACGAGCGGGGCATGGCCTGGAACCGCATGACCGGGCCCTTCGCCTGGTCCTACTGGGCCCTGATGCTGTGCAACGTGATCACGCCCCAATTCCTGTGGCTGAAGAAGGTGCGCAACAACGTGGCGCTCCTGTTCCTGATCTGCCTGATCGTCAACGTCGGCATGTGGCTCGAGCGCTTCGTGATCGTCGTCACGAGCCTCAGCCGGGACTTCCTGCCCTCGTCCTGGGACACCTATGCGGGCACCGTTTGGGATTGGAGCCTGTACGTCGGGACCATGGGCCTGTTCGGAACGCTCCTGTTCCTGTTCATCCGCTTCCTGCCGATGATCTCGATCTTCGAGATGCGCACGCTGGTGCCGCACTCCAAGCAGAAGGCGCCAGGAGAAGGGGAGGCCTCTTGATGTTCGGCAATCCGAAGGTCAAGGGCCCTGTCTTCGGGCTGCTGGCGGAGTACGAGGACGGCAACGCTCTCCTGGACGCCATCCGCCACGGTCGATCCGCGGGCTACGAACGCATGGAGGCCTACACGCCGCTGCCCATGCACGAGGTCTTCGAGGCTCTGGGCGACAAGAACCGTCTGCCCCTCCTGGTCCTGTTCGGCGGCATCGCCGGGGCCGTGACGGGCTTCGCGCTGCAGTACTGGTCCCACGTGATCCACTACCCCTACAACATCGGCGGTAGGCCCCTGAACAGCTGGCCTTCCTTCATCGTCGTCATGTTCGAGCTGACGATCCTGTTCGCCGCCCTGACCGCCGTGTTCGGCATGCTGCTCCTGAACGGGCTGCCGCGCCCCCATCACCCGGTCTTCGACGTGCCGGGCTTCGAGGAGGCCAGCCACAGCCGCTTCTTCCTGCTCGTCCCCGCCTACGACCCCGAGTTCCACATGGAGCGCACCAAGCAGATGCTCTCCGCCACCGCCACGGTCCAGCTCTCGGAGGTTCCCAACCCATGAGCTTCCGCAGCCTCGAGGCACTGCTCTTGGCCGCGCCGCTCCTGGCCGCCTGTCGCCAGGACATGCACGACCAGCCGCGCTACGAACCTCTGGAGAAGAGCGACTTCTTCGACGACGGGCGCTCCGCCCGGCCCCAGGTTCCGGGCACGATCGCCCGCGGCGAAATGCGCCTGGACACGCACCTCTACGAGGGAAAGGTGAACGGCGAGGCGGCCACGGCCCTGCCCTTCCCCGTCACTGCGGAGCTGCTCGAACGTGGCCGGGAACGCTTCGACATCTTCTGCGCCATCTGCCACGACAAGGCCGGCTACGGCCAGGGGATGGCGGTCAGGCGCGGCATGAAGCAGCCCTCCAGCCTGCACGTCGAGCGCCTGCGAGAGGCGCCCGTGGGCTACTTCTTCGACGTGATCACCAACGGCTTCGGAGCCATGTACGACTACTCCGACCGTATCTCCCCGGAGGACCGCTGGGCCATCGTGGCCTACATACGCGCCCTGCAGCGTAGCCAGAACGCCCAGCTCGCGGACGTGAGCCAGGAGCGTCGCCAGAGCCTGGAGGAGAAGAGGCGATGAGCGCAACGACTCCCATCGCAAGCGACATTGCGCGCATGCAGCGCGCCTCCTTCCTGGTGGCCGCCGTGGCGGGCGTGCTGCTCCTGATCGGGGCCCTGGTCGACTTCCAGCGCTTCCTTCAGGCCTACCTGGTGGGCTACCTCATGTGGCTCGGCCCCACCCTGGGCAGCCTGGCCATCGTGATGCTGCACAACATGACCGGGGGCAAGTGGGGCTTTGCCATCCGACGCCTGCTCGAGGCGGGCATGCGCAACGTTCCCTTGATGGCGGTGCTGTTCCTGCCCCTGCTCCTGGGGGTCACGCAGCTCTACGAGTGGGCCCACGTCGAGCACGACCCCATCATCGAGGCCAAGCGCGCCTACCTGAACGTGCCGTTCTTCGCCCTTCGCGCGCTGATCTTCTTCGCCGTGTGGTACGGCCTTTCGACGGCGATGCTGCGCCTGGCGGAGAAGTACGATCGCACCCTGAGCATCCCGGCCCTGCGCAAGCTCAAGGGCTACAGCGGCCTGGGCCTGGTGGCCTATGTGATGACGATGAGCTTTGCCTCGTTCGACTGGGGCATGTCCCTCGAGCCCCACTGGTTCTCGACCATCTACGGCGTCCACTTCGTCGTGGGTCAGGTACTCAGCACGCTGTGTCTGGCGATCGTGGCCGCCTCACGCCTGAAGCGCGTGGAGCCCTTCTCCCGCTGGCTGGAGCGGTCGCACTTCCACGACCTGGGCAACTTGCTGCTCGCCTTCGTGATGCTGTGGGCCTACATCTCCTTCTCGCAGTTCCTGATCATCTGGTCGGGCAACCTGCCGGAAGAGACGCCCTGGTACCTCAACCGGCTCGGATTCGGCTGGCAGACCTTCGCCATGATCCTGGTGCTCGGTCACTTCGCCGCGCCCTTCGTGATCCTTCTGCTGCGTCGCTCCAAGCGCAACGCGCGTGTGCTGGCCACCCTGGCCATGGCACTGTTCGCCCTGCGCTTCGTCGACTACTACTGGCTCCTGGCCCCGGCCTTCCACCACGGGGAGTTTCACCCCTCGTGGATGGATGCCGTGGCTCCCATCGGCGTGGGTGCCCTCTGGATGGGCATGTTCCTGCGCAACACCCGTGGCAGGCCCCTGGTCTCCCTCCAGGACTCCAAGCTGCTGCAACAGCTCGAGGAGGCTCCGAGCGCAGGATGAGGTCTCAAGCCACACCGGGATACGAGGAGCGGGACACCAGGGCCAAGCCCCTGGTCTTGTTCGCCCTGGCTCTGGTCGTGCTGACCCTCGTCAGCCTGTGGATCAGCTCGCGCATCTTCGGGAGCCTGGCGGATACGCGCGCCAAGGCCACCTCCCAGCATCCGATGACGGAGTTCCGGGATGCGCCCGAGGAACCAGTGCTGCAGGCCAACCCGACCAGCGAGATC
>JAUIEE010000290.1 GCA_030428965.1 bacterium
GTCTCGCCACCGATGGGCAGGCCGAGCTCGTACGGCCCGACACCTCGGAAGTCGAAGCCCCGCAGGGTGCGCTGTCCGCCGAGGAAGTAGCGCTCGGTGTAGGGCACGTTGTCGGAGTTGCCGAAGGCATCCGCTGCGCCGCCGCGCAGACCCAGGTGGTAGCGATCGGACCATCCGGGCCGCGTGTCGTCGAACTCGTCGTACCAGTCGAAGGCGAACTCGGTCTTGACGAAGTCGAAATCGCTGCCCCAGGTGTCGTCGTACAGCTCGGCGCTCAGCCTCATGGACGACCCGTTGCGCGGAGAGATGCGACTGTCGAGGGTGTTCCGAGAGTAGCCCAGGTCGAAGTAGGCCAGGTCGTTCTTGCCTTCCTGGGCCTTGAGAATGCTGGGCACGGAGAAGGGTGTCGTGAAACCCGGCTCTCCCCCGGCATCCAGATCGTCCACGTCGATCTCGCCGAAGTAGTAGCCGGCGAAGAACGACGAATCGGCTCCGATCTGGCGTCCCAGGCTGAACCCGAGCCGCTCCCGCTCTTCGTCGTGGGAACGGAAGATGCGTAGACGCCGATTCGCGTTCAGGCTCAGGCTGATGCGATCGACGTGCCGGTAGAAGACGTCCGGTTCGCGGAAGTAGATGTCGAAGAAGGAGCGCTCGGTGCCGGGAGAGGCCTGGATGCGCAGCTCCTGGCCCGCTCCGTTGAAGGCCCTGCGCGCGGCGACTTCCGGGATCAGGCTCCCGAAGGAGCTCGGAGGGTCGAGGATGTCGAAGTTGCGCTTGGTCATCGAAATGACGCCGAACGCTCCGAGGTTGCTGCTGACGCCGCCGCTGATGTTGAAGGTGAGGTCCTGGCCCTCCTCGACGATGAACTCGAGGTCCTTCCAGTTCGGATCCTCCGTCGCGACGTAGCGGTAGGTGGGCTCGCGGTGATCCAGGAGGTTGCGTGGGTCCGAGAAGAAGCTCGTCCCCTGGATCCGCTGGCGCGCACGCTCGATCTCACGCGGATCGGCCACGTCCCCGGGCTCCACGGTGATGAGCCTGCGGATCACGCGGTCCTGGGTGTGGGCGTTGCCGCGAATGCGGACCTCGCGGATGAACTGCTGACGCCCCTGGGTGATGCGGTAGTTGACGTGAACGACCGGACGTTCCTGGTCGAAGGTCAGGATGGGGTCGAAGAAGCGCCAGCGATCCGAAGCGGGCAGGGAGGGGTGATCGATGTAGCCGTTCTCGGCGTAGAACGTCCTCAGGGCACGCTCGTCGGCCTGACGGTTCAGGGAGAGGAAGAAGTCGCCGACCTTGACCTCGAGCCTCCCCAGGAGCTCCTCCTCGGGGAAGATCAGCTCCTGGGGCCGTTCGAGCTGACGCTCCGGTGCTGCCGGATCGGTCACGACCTCGATCGCCTCCACGCTGACCGACCCCACCGTGTAGCGCGGTCCCTCATCGATGGCGATGTGGATCGTCACCCAGTCGCGCTTCTCGCTGAACTCGAGGCGTTCGACCTTGACGACGGCGTCGAGAAAGCCGTAGTCGCGGTAGACCTGACGCAGGGCGACCACGTCCCCATCCAGCTCCTCGGCCACGTACTTCTTGGCGAACAGGTTGAAGTACCACGGCCCGCGCAGCTCCACGTCGGCCAGCTTGGAGATGCCCTTCTTGAGGAACAGGAAGCCACGGTCGGGCTCGAAGGTGTTCCCGTGCAGCTTGACCTCTCGCACCCGAACGCGGGGCCCCTCCTTGATCTCGAAGATCACGTCCGGGGCCAGCTCGGCCCCCGTGGCCTCGTCGATTCCCCCTGGACGTTCGACCACGTTGACCTCGACGAAGGTGTAGCCCTCCCGTCGATAGGCACCCAGGAGCCGCTCTCGAATGCTGGCGGCCTGGTACAGGTAGACCTGGCTGCCCGGGGCCAATCCCGCCCAGGACCACACCTCCTCGGTCGAAACGTTGCGGTTGCCGACGAAGCGAGGCTCCAGGTCCAAGGCCAGCTCCGCGACTCGCAAGAGCAGGTCGACCTCGCTGCCGTCCCCGACCTCGCGGACGAAGAACTCGGCACGCACGCGAAAGGTCTCGAAGAGCACCTCGAGCGCCCGGTCGAGCTCCTCCTGACTCAGCACGTCTCCACTCGCCAGTCCCGTGGCCCCCACGAGCTGGGAGTCCGAGTAGCGCTCGTTGCCCTCGACCAGGATCTGTCGCACGCGGGTTTCCCCGGCCGCTTCCTGGACGAAGGTGGCCGGCGCGGCGTTCGCTTCGCCACCTGTCCCCAGGGAAGCCCAGGCCAGAGCCAGGAGCCCGAACACGAACCGCAACCAGAAGGGTCGGGAACTCCACGCTGGAAGGGATCCGCCCGCGGGAAGCAGCAGCCCGAGAAGGCAGGAAGATCGGTTCTTCAAGGGCCCTAGAGAGTGATGGCTTCGGTCGTCGTCGGCGCCCGGTTCTCGAACCGCATGGTGCTGTCGAAGAACGAGAGCTTGACGATCCCGGTCGGCCCGTTGCGCTGCTTGGCGATGACCACCTCCGCCAGTCCGCGGTTCTCCTCATCGCGGTACTTGGGATAGTACTCGGGCCTGTAGAGCAACATCACGACGTCGGCATCCTGCTCGATCGAACCCGATTCCCGCAGGTCGGCCAGCTGGGGTCGCGGAGGATCGCGCAGCTCGACCTGCCGCGAGAGCTGCGCCAGGGCGATGACCGGGATCTCGAGCTCCCGGGCCAGGCCCTTGAGGGAGCGCGAGATGTTGCTGATCTCCTGCTGTCGGCTCTCCGAGCGCGGAAAGCTCAAGAGCTGCAGGTAGTCGATCACGATCATGTCGAGCCCCACCTTCGCCTTGAGTCGCCGCGCACGGCTGCGCAGGGACATCATGGTCAGGTTGGAGGTGTCGTCGATGTAGATCTTGGATTCCGAGAAGTCCGCGGCAGCCGACTGCAGCTCGGCGTGGTCCTCGGCGCGAATGCGCCCGGAGCGCAGACGGTGGGCCTCGACCTTGGCGCGCGTGCAGAGCATGCGGCTGACGAGCTGCTGCCGCCCCATTTCCAGCGAGTACATCAGCACGACCGGACGGCGGTCCATCCAGTCGGGCTGGCTCATCGCCGCGTGCTCCACGATGTTCAAGGCGAAGGCCGTCTTGCCCATGGACGGGCGCGCGGCGAGGACGACGAGCTCCCCCGCGTTCAAGCCGCACAGGTACTGATCGAGATCGATGTAGCCCGACGTGAGACCCGTGAGCCCTTCCCGGTGCGAACGGGCGTCGATGCGCCGGAAGGTCTCCGTGATGGCCGAGGAGATCGACTCGACGCCGCTCTTGGCGTCGTCCCGGGAGATCTTGAAGATGCGCTGCTCGCTGTCGTCCAGGAGGCTCTTGACCGCGTCCCCGTCCGCGCGCGTGTCGTAGGCCGTGGAGATGATGTCCGAGGCCTCGTGGATCAGGCGTCTCAGGGTGGCCGTCTCCGCCACCAGGTGGGCGTGGTAGGCCGCATGGGCGGAGGAGGTCACCGAGCTCGACAGCTCGACCAGGTACTGGGCACCGCCGATCTCCTCGTAGCTCCCCAGGGCCTTGAGGGCCTCCCCCACGGTGACGAAGTCGATCGGAGCGCTGCGCTCGCTCAGCCCAGAGATGACCTCGAAGATCGTCTGGTGCCGCTTCTGGTAGAAGTCCTCGGGTTGAACGATCTCGAGCACTTCCCCGGCCCTCTCGGGGTCCAGGAGGAGCGCTCCCAACAGGGACTGCTCGGCTTCGTCGCTCTTCGGCGGTGTTCTGCCTTCCCTCTTGTTCTCGCTCATGAACTGAAAGCCCCTGCCGGCGCGCGCAGAATACCTAGCCAAAGGGGACGGTGGAACCGTCCCCTTTGCACGTCTTCGATTCGCTGACTCGAACCGGCGAGAAGGGGCCGCTGAGCGGCCCCTAGCCGGGTCGCCAAGCGCTATTCCGGTTCCACGACGACCTGAACGCCCGCGTAGTGCTCCCCGTGTACGTGGATCGGCACTTCGTGGGCCCCGAGGGTCTTGATGGGTTCGTCGAGGCGCACGTCGCGCTCGTCCACCTGGTGGCCGGCCTCCATGAGCAGCTGGGCGACCAGAGTCACGTTCACGGAGCCGTACAGGTTGCCACCATCGTCCGCCTTCTGCTTGGTCCTCAGCTGCAGGCGACCGAGCAACTCGATGCGCTTGGAAACGTCCTTCTCGTGCTCCGCGAGCTCCGCCTCGTAGCGGGCCCTGCGACGCTCGAGCATCTTGACGTTCTCCGGCGTGGCCGAGACGGCCAGCTGACGCGGGAGGAGGTAGTTCCGGGCGTACCCGGGAGACACGGAGACGACGTCTCCGATCATGCCCAGGTCTTTCACGTTTTCCTTCAGAAGGATGCTGATGCTTCTCACGTCGTTACCTCCGATCAGCCGACGAACGGCAAAAGAGCCAGGTGACGGGCTCGCTTGATGGCCGATTTGAGCTCACGCTGCCGCTTGGCCGAAAGGCCGGTGCGACGCCGCGAGAGAATCTGTCCCTGGGGTCCCAGGCACTTGCGAAGCAGCTCGAGGTCCTTGTAGTCGATCGGATCCTCGGGTCCGAGCTCCAGGTTGAGGCGCTTTCCGCGCTTGGAGCTGAGCCCGCCCGGGGGTTTGGATTGTCCTCTGGCCATGGCCTACTCGCCCTCCTTCTTTTCTTCGGTGTCCTCGGATGCGGGGACGGTCTCGGCCTTCGCGGCCTCATCATCCGCTTCGGCGCCGCTGTCGTCCTTCGCGGAAGCCTCGGCTTCCTCCTCTTCCTCCTCGACGACCTCGGGAGCGTCGTCTTCGGGGGGCGCTGGCACGGAGAAGTCGGCGTCCATCTCGGCCGCGGACTTGGTGCGCTCTTCTTCGGGGATCTCCTCCGCCGACAGGAGCAGGTAGCGCAGGACGGTCTCGTTGATCTCCAGGTCCCGGGTGAAGGAGGCGATCGAGCCCGTCGGGATCTCGTAGTAGGTCAGCAGGTAGGTGGCGCGCTTCTTGCCCTTGATGGGGTAGGCCAGCTTGCACTCGTCCCAGCGACGGGAGGTGTGGGCCGTGCCGCCGTGCTTCTGGATCAAGTCGACGACGGTGGACTTGGCTCCTTGCCAGCCGGACCGCACCGCGTCGTTGTCGACCAGGAACATGCCTTCGTAAATCGTGGACATCAGGTTTTCTTCTTCTCCGTGTCAGGTGCGGGCCGAGGCCCTACTTCCAGCGGCTATGGAACCGCGTCATGGTCTCCTGAATCCGGCCATGGCCCAGCCAATCGAGGACAGCCTCGCTCGCCTCGGCCACCGAGATCTCCATCTCGACGATCTCTTCGGCACGGAATCTGGAAAGGACATGACGCGCCGCGTCGGGTCCTGAACGACCGATCCCCACGCGCAGGCGCGGGATTCGGTCCGTCTCCAGGGATTCGATGATGGATTGCATTCCCTTCTGCCCGCCGGAGCTGCCGCCTGCGCGAATGCGCAGGTCCGCCACCTCCAGGTCCATGTCGTCATACACGACGAGGACGTCCTCGGGATGGCAGCCGGCCCACTCGACCAGGGGCAGAGCGACGTCTCCGGATCGGTTCATGAAGGTCTCGGGCTTCACGAGCAGCCCGTTCGGTGCGAACGATCGCGCGCACGAGAAGCGGCTCGGACCTGAGTAGCCGTCCAGAGAGGCAGGGGATTGAAAGAGCAGACCTTCGTGCAGGGCCAGGTGGTCGAGGACGTCGAACCCGACGTTGTGCCGGGTTCCCTCATAGTCAGGTCCGGGGTTGCCCAGCCCAAAGACGAGCCTCCGCACGGACCTTGCCATCGCCTGTCGAATGCCCCCCCACCGTGGCTCGCTGCCTCGGCGAACGGGGGCGGACATCTTAGGGCTCCCCGACGGTGGCGCAAGCACCACCGTCAGGAGCCCCTGGAAGCCTATTCCGCGGGCGGCGCGGGGGCCGCTACGCCCTCGCCCTCGTCTTCGGCGCCTTCCCCGGCCTCGTCGTCGTCACGCGGAACGCTGACGGTCGCCACCTGGGCATCGCCGGGGAGGTCCCTCACCGAGACCCCCTCGGGCAAGACCAGGTCCTTGACGCACAGGGGCTTGCCCGGCTCCAGGCCGTCGACCTTCACCTCGATCTCATCGGGAATCATCGAGGGCAGGGCCTCGATGGTGATGTGGGTCATCAGGTGGTTCAGGATGCCGCCCTTGGGGTGTCCCACAAAGGTGAGCTCGACTTCGGCCTCGGTCTTGCGGCCGCGGACGACCCGTCGGAACTCGACGTGGATGATCTTCTCGCCGAAGGAGTTCCACTGCAGTTCGCGAATCAGCGCCGTCTCGGTCTCCCCCCCCTCCAGCTCGATGTCGAACAGGTGCTCGTGATGGCGGCGTGCAGCCAGGAACTCGTGCTCCTCGATGGAGAGGTTCAGGTTCTCCTTGCCTTCACCTTGGATGCAGGCGGGGATGCGGCCGCGGGCCCTCAGGACTCGGGCGTCACGGGTTCCGCGGCGATCGCGCTTCTGGCCTTTGAGAGTGGCGCTCATGATTCATGCTCCCTGGATGGTTCGAAACACAGGGGTTTAGGGAAAGTGGGAAAAGGGATCAGGCCTCGAGCTTGTCGAAGAGCACGCTCAGAGACTTGGACTGGTGCAGGTTCAGGATCGCG
>JAUIEE010000291.1 GCA_030428965.1 bacterium
AGTCCGCGCTGAACAGACCCGAGATCCTCGAGGAGAGCCAAGGGTCACCGGGGGAGCAAGCAGCGGCCGTGAAGCCCGACGAGGCGGGGCTCGTCTTTGCGAACAAAGAGGACCTGGTCGGTACTCCGGTGCTCGACCTCTTCCATCAGGAGGTCGGACAGGTGGTCGACCTCGCGATCGACCTCGAAACGGGCAAGGTGGCCTATCTCGTCATGAACGAGCTCAGCGTGCGCCGCCCGATCCCGCGGGACCTCGTGGTGTGGGATGCCCGCGGGCGCTTCATCCTGCGGGTGTCGAACGTCGAGCTCGACTCCAAGGAGCCGCTCCTGGTCGAGGGGACCCAGATCCTCCAGGTCTTCCGAGAGCGCGAGGAACCGGATGCGGCCGTCCCCCAAGCGGCCCAGCCTGGGGGGCAGGAAACGGTACGGGCCATCTTCAAGGTTCAGGAGCCCGAGGAGCTGGCCGGCGACGTGACCCAGACCGAGTTCGTGGTCGGCAACCTCGAGATCTTGCTGCGCGAAACGAACAACCACTACCACCGGGTGGTCCTCGGCCGTCGGGACTACCTCACGGGCCAGTTCCCCGGGATCGAGTCCTGGGGCAGCGAGCCCGAGGGAACCCCGCGCAGGAGCGTCCAGCTCAAGGCGGTCCAGACCCGTGACCAGGAGGGCATCTTCTGGGTCGCGAGTTCCATCAAGGTCGGCGAACAGACCCTGGTCCTTCGCAACGAAGAGGACGGCGCGCCGATGTGGAAGGACCTGGGCCCCACCGGCGAGCCGGAGATCTCGACCGCCAAGGCCCGCCGGAACTTCCTGTCTGCCGTACGCTTCCAGGGTACGACGATCGAGATCTCCGAGGGCGAGGCCAAGGCCATCGGCAAGCAGGCCATGCTCTCCACCCTGGACGAGCCCGTTGCGCTCTTCTACGAGATCGAGCAGAACGGCAAGCGCAAGCGCAAGGAGCTCGACATGCAGCTGCTCGAGATCATCGAGGATCAGCGTCTGCGCCTCGGCCTTCCGGCCGAGCCCGAGGCGGAAGAGCCCGAGCCGGAGCCGAGCCCAGAAGGCGTATGACCTCGTCGGGAAGCCGAGCCGTCAGGGACGGCCGTTCCCGCGCCAAGCTCGCCTCGATCTCGCGACTGCCCCGCTTCTTGAGCCGCCTCACGATCACGGCCAAGCGCGCCTGCACCGTCGAGAGCGGGATGTCGAGGAAGAGCGCGATCGCCTCGGGCGTCTGGCAGGCCAGGTAGTGCTGGAAGGCCACCTCACGCTCTTCTTCCTTCGGCAGTGCCAAGAGTCGCGCGACCGCTTCCAGCTCGCCGGGTGCGCCCACCGCCGTGCCGGCGCAGACCTGTTCCGATTGACGCCGAAGCCAGGGCGCGAAGCGCTCGGCATCGGTGACTTGCTCGATGCGGGCATGGGCTACCAAGAAGGTCTCCCGGGCCGCCTCGAGCCCCTTCTCCACGCTGCCGAGCAGACCGGTGCAGTGCGCGAAGACCGCGTCCTGGTAGGTCTTCACGAGGACGAACCAGGCGCGCAGATCCCCCTTCTGCGTCCGCGCGATCAAGACCGGGTTAGTCCCCAAGAGCTCTAGTCTCTCCCGTTCGTCCCCAGGGGCAGCTGGATGGTGAAGGAGCAGCCTCCGTCCTCGTGGTTCTGGGCGCGGATCTCGCCCCGGTGCAACTCCACGATGTTGCGCGCGATGGCCAACCCCAGGCCCGAGCCCCGCTTGCTCGCGCCGCCGGGAGCCTGGACGTAGCGCTCGAAGATGCTCGTCAGGTAGGCCTCCGGAATACCCGGCCCGTGGTCGCGCACCACGAGCTGGGCGGCTCCGTTCGAGCGCTCGGCGCGAATGTCGACGTCCGCTCCCGCCGGCGAGTGCTTGATGGCGTTGCGGATCAGGTTGTCGAGCATGGTGTGGAGCAGCTGGGAATCCCCTTCCAGCACCGGCTGGGAATCGGTCTCCCCCGGAGCGATCAGGTTGGGCACCAGGCGCACCTCCTGGCGGCTCGCCGCAGCCATGCAGTTTTGCACCGACCCCAGGACGACGTCGTTGACCGGAATCCGATCCCCCATCGGCTGTCCGCGCGCCATCTCGGCACGGGTCAGAGAGAGCAGGCTTTCCGTCAAACCTCCCAGCCGCTGCATCTCTTCCTCCACGCGCGCCACGAAGCCCCGGTACTTCTCCACCTGCTCCTCGCCCAGCTGCAAAACCTGGGATTCCGTGAGGAGCACGGCCAGGGGAGTCTTCAGCTCGTGGGAGACGTTGGCCATGAAGGCTTCCTGGGCCTTGTAGCCCTTGTGCAGACGTTCGAGGGCCAGGTTCAACTCCCGCTCGAGCTGCACGACCTCACCGTCGGTGGTCTCGATGCTGATGCGCTCTCCCAGGTTCTTGGGGCTGACTTCCCGGGCGGCGCGCAGCAGCTTGCCGATCGGAGCGACGGCGCGACCGGCGATCAGCCAGGCGGCCAGGAGCGCCGCGATCATCGCCACGACCCCGCCCCAGAAGAAGTCGGCGAAGGCGCTCAGGGGGCTGCCCTCGCACACGGCCTGGATGAAGTAGAGCTTGCCCTTGTGGGTGAACGGCACCGTGACGAAGCGCGCACGCTCGCGCTTGCCGACCAGGCGCTGGGCCTGTTCGGGGCGCAGGATCGAAATCGTGGGGGCGATGGGACCCGCGATCGGAATCTCGAGCGGAATCGAGGCCAGGGCCTCGCGCAGCTCCCGCTCGCTCTTGGGAGGAAACAGGATCTCTCCGAGCTCGTCGCGAATCCCGAAGAAGCTGAACTCGATGTCCTCGGGCAAGAGATCCGTCAGCCGCTCCATGTCCCAGGTCTCGACCTCCTCCAGGTCGAGCACCAGGGTGATGTTGGTCACGGCGGCTTCCGCGCCCTCGCTGATGTGACGGGTCAGGGAGCGCTCGGCCGGCCCCGGCTCGAACACGAAGAAGACCGACATCAAGACCAAGAGAATGCCGGAGAAGACCAGCGTGAACAGCACGGTGATCTTCAGCCGCAGGGATCGGCTCCTGGAGAACATCCCCGAGATTCTACCGCCCGGAGCCCAGGGGCCGAGCCCTGCCTGGAGGAGCCCCGCTCAGGTGGCCAGCTCGGGATCGCCGTTGAGGATCCCGAAGCGGTAGCCGGTCCCGATCACCGTGTGGATGAGAGGCTGCTCGAAGCCCCGATCGATCTTGCGCCTCAGGGTCGAGATGTAGACGTCGATCAGGTTGCTCGAGGGCTCGTAGTTCATGTCCCACACCTTCTGGGCGATCGTCATGCGATCGAGGACCCGGTCGGTGTTGCGCATGAGGAACTCGAGCAGGGCAAACTCCTTGGCCGACAGCTTGATGGCCGAGCCGGCGCGCTTGGCCGTGCGCCGGATCAGGTCCAGCTCCAGGTCCGAGCACTCGAGACGCGTGGCTTCGGTGGCACGACCGCGACGCAGGAGCGCACGAATGCGCGCCAGCAACTCGTCGAACTCGAAGGGCTTCGGCAGGTAGTCGTCGGCTCCGGAATCGAGCCCCGACACCTTCTCCGCCGTCCCCGAAAGAGCCGTCAGCATCAGGACCGGCGTGGCGACCTTGCGACGACGCAGGTTGCGACACACCTCGACGCCTTCGCGGTCGGGCAGCATGCGGTCGAGGATGATCAGGTCGTAGGGTTCTTGGGCGGCCTGGTCTTCGCCATCGAATCCGTTGTCACAGATGTCGACGCTGTAGCCCTGCTCGCGCAGACCTTGCTGGATGGCCGTGGCCATCATCGGGTTGTCTTCGATTACGAGGATTCGCACAGGTGTCCTCCGTCGGATGTACGGAGAGTGTAGCACGGTCGTTGTCCCGCGCCTCTTAGATCGTGCCTGAGCCCCCTACACGCCTTTCGCTCGACAATGAGTGCATTTTCACCCCGACTTCAGGCCGGCTTCACAGGTGCCCGGCTAGAGATAGGCGAGGAAGGCGACGCGCCTTCCCACTCCTCCTACCCGACAACGTGAACAGCATGAGACAACTGTCCAACCCCCTCCTGACTGCGGCCCTTTGCCTCACCCCTGGTGCGCTCGCTTTCGCCCAGGAAGAGGCAGCTCCGGTCCAGTCTCTGGACTCGGTGGAAGAGGTCGAGGACCTGCGGCCGATCTTCCTCTCGGGGAATCGGCTCCCGGACCTGCAGCACCCCGAGCTCGGCCGCGTGGGTGGCCTGCACGACCTGGCCCTCGACCCCGAGAGCGGCCGCATCCAGCGCCTGATCGTGGACGTTCGCGAGACCCCCGACGACCCCATGGAGTTGCGCAGCCTGCCCTACGGCGAGGTGCGCTGGGACGTCGAGAAGCAGGCCTTGCAGATCACGATCGATCCTGAAGAGCTCCTGGCCCGCGTCGCCTTCGACGCGGCTTCGATGAAGGAAGGCGGTCCCTTGGCCCTCGCCCAGCGCTCGAGTCCGACCGAGGCCTCCATGCGCAAGAGCCAATGGCACAGCGCCCTGGTCGGGACGCCGGTTCACGCCAACGACGGCCCCTTCGGCTCGATCGCCGATCTGATCATCGAGCCCCAGACCGGCACGGTGGCCTTCTTCACCCTCACGTCCGAGACCCAGAAAGACCATCCCTACGTTCTTCCCTGGCAGTCCCTCGTGCGCGGAGAAGAGGGCCTGCACTCGGTGGAGAAGAGCGCCCTCGACCTGGGCGCGGCTCCCCAGTTCCCCCCCAACGGACTCGAGGCCCTGCGCGACGAAGAGATGCGCGTGAAGGTGTACTCCTTCTACGGCACTCCCATCGTGCGCTTCGCAACCTCACCGTCCACTCCCGGCTAGACGACTCTGTCCTCTCCCTCCTTCTCGGGGAATAGTCGCCGCGGCAGAACGGCGAGCCCCCCAAACGGCGGCTATTCCCCCCCTTTCACGGACGAACCTTCCCCATGCGGCGGCCCACCCGATTCCCCCAGCCTGGATCCGATTCGACTAGAATGGTCGTCTCGCCATGCTCTACCGGGAGATCGATCCACCGCCGCACCTGGCTCCCTTCGTCCGCTGCTTCTGGCTTCTCGAAGAACAGGAGGCGCGCCTGCCGGGTCCACCGGAACGCGTCCTGCCTGATGGTTGCGTGGAATTCGTCGTCCACCATGGCGATCCCTATCGCTTCTCGGGTGGCGGTGTGTACGAGAAACAGCCGCGAGGCATCGTGGCCGGTCAGCTCTCGTCTGCGGCGTTTCTTCGATCCACGGGCCGGGTCGGCATGGTGGGACTGCGTTTCCACCCCGGCGGCGCGCATCCTCTCCTTCGAGAGCCCCTCGATCGCCTCACCGATCGATTCGTATCCAGCGACGACCTCTTCGGACCACCCGTCCGCGCCCTCGAGCGAGAGATCCGAGCCGTCCCCGACAACGCACGGCGGATCCAAGCCCTCGTACGGTTCCTCGAGCGGCGCGTCCAATCCCTGTCGCCGGCCTCGAACTCCCTGGCGCGCCACGCAGCCCGCGAGATCACCCAGCGCCGCGGGATGGAGCGGATCGGCGCCCTGGCGCGCCGGCTGGGCTGCAGCCGCCGAACCCTCGAACGCCACTTCCGCACCGAGGTCGGCCTCTCCCCCAAGGCCCTGGCACGCATCGAACGCTTCCAAGGCTTCGCCACGGCCATCGCCTCTCCCGCCCGGCGCGACTGGACCGACCTGGCCCTGGGTCTGGGCTACTGCGATCTAGGCCACGCCAGTCGCGAGTTCCGCAGCCTGGCCGGCACGAGCCCCAGCGGCTACCTGGGCGAAGAGCACGCCCTCAGCGATCGCCTGCTGGGGGCGTAGCCGTGTCGCATTTCTCCAAGACAGCCGGACCGGTCCGGGTCATGCTCGATCGCCAATGCGATCAGGACCCCCCCAAGGAGATCCCCATGCGACGAATCGTTGGAACCCTGGCCCTGCTCTCCGGACTCGTCCTGGGGCAGCTCCCCCTGTCCCGGAGTGAAGCGGCCGAGGCCCCTCCGGCCAAGCTCACCGACCTCTCCTGGCTCACCGGCCACTGGAGCGGAGGCGACGGCTCCAGCCGCTGGGAGGCCGTCTACTCCTCGCCGTCGGCCGGAACGCTCGTCGGCGCAAGCAAGGAGATGCGCGGCGACAAGACCCTCACCACGGACTTCGAGGTCTTCCGTCAGGATGAGGACACGATCACGATGACGCCGTTCCCCTTCGGCAAGCGCTCCAAGGACTTCCCCCTCGTCGAGCTCGATCCGGAAGCGAAGCTGGCCGTGTTCGAGAACCCGGCCCACGACTTCCCGCGCCGTTTCACCTATCGCCTCGGCCCGGAGGGACAGCTGCAGATCGCCCTGGAGGGCGAGCCGAACGGACAGAAGCTGCGTATCGAGCTCGAGCTCGAGCGCGTGAACTGAGCCCGCAGCAGGGCTCGCCTGCGCCTTTCTACTGGTCGGACCCCGAGTCCTTGTCCTTCGACGCCACGGCCTCGGACTTGGACTTGTCCTCGTTCTTCGAGTCCTTGGGCAGGGCGGCCTTGGGATCGTTCGACTTGGAGTCCCCCTTGGAGGGGCCCTCTTCCAGCGCCACCTTCTCGAGCTCGCTGCGCAGCTCTTCGTTCCAGGCGTCCCAGTCCTCGGTCGGTTCCTTGTGGTGG
>JAUIEE010000001.1 GCA_030428965.1 bacterium
CTGTCCGCAGCTTTGTTGTGTGTCGGTACTGCGAACGTGCTTGCCGCAGACGTGGCTGACCCTACTCCGATCACCGTTTCGGAGGTGGTTTCAACGAGCATGGCACCCACGATTCCCGCCGCGGGCACCGTCTTCAGCCGCAACGAAGCGATCTGGACCGTCGACCTGAGCGGCATCCCCGCCCCGGTCCTGAACTTCCACCACGCGGAGTGGTCCGACGAGCTCACGACCCTGCCCCTGACCTTCACCGGCAGTTTCGACGGCGACGGAGTCTCCATCAGCGATGACGGCACGAACTGGTATCGCGTGCTGGCGCCCGTATCCAGCCCCAGCGGAGTCTGGAACGCGGAGAGCATCGACCTCACCGCCGCGGCAGCCAGCGCTGGCATGACGCTCGGCCCGAACTTCCGGATCAAGTTCCAGCAGTACGACAACTTCTCGCTCACCACGGACGGCCGCGGCTACGACGAGATCTCGATCTCTTCGGCCTCGGGCTTCTCCGATTGGTACCGCTTCAGTCTGAGCGACGGGGAAGATGCGACCGTAGCCGTTCTGGCTTCGGCCGCAGGCGCGACGGCGACCGTGGACCTGTTCGCCGGGGACGGAACGACCCTGCTCGGATCGGGGAGCCCGGCGTCCAACCTCTCGAGCGTGCTGCCCAGGTACATCGACGCGACCTCCGACGGCGGCGCGGACACCTACTACGCCCAAGTGAACTGCAGCGAAGGCGAGTATGCCCTGCTCGTCACCCGCTCGGCCACGTTCGACATCGAGAACAACAACTCCCAGGGCAGCGCCCAGAACCTCCTGGGCTTCGACACCCTGCTGGGTCACGTCGATGCCGGCGCCGACGACTACTACGCGATCGGCGTTCCGAGCATCCAGCGCCTGCTCGTCTCCGCCGAACTACCGGCCTCGGGCCCCTACTCCTTCGGGAATGGACTGATCACGGACGGGATGAGCGCCCTGCGCATGGAGCTCTTGGCCCCCGGCGGCGGCGTGGTGGCCAGCGGCAGCTCCTCGGTGCTCCTGGCCTCGGCCCAACCTGGGGTCTATCTCCTGCGGGTGTTCGCCACGGGCAAGGCCAGCGGCGAGTACGTTCTCAGCGTGGAAAGGCGGGGTGCGACCTACGTCGACGTCTCGCCCCAGGAAAGGCCCTAGACCAGGAGCCGGCCACGACGCTCGGGTGCCGACATGCACCGGTTGATCCTCAACGACGAGCACTGCCCGCAGGTCCTGGACCAGCTGGCCTCGCAAGCGCAGCGCTTCCTCTGGATCGCGACGGCGGACATCAAGGACGTCCACGTCGAGGGTCCGGGGGGGCGCTTCGTACCTTTCCTCTCCGTCCTCGACGACCTGGTCAGGGACGGAGTCGATGTGCGCCTGATCCACGCCAAGGAGCCGGGCCCCCTCTTCCAGCGTGACTTCGACCGCTTTCCTGCGCTCATCGAGAGCGAGCGCTTCGAGCGCATCCTGTGTCCGCGCATGCACATGAAGGTGTTCATCGCGGACGCCAGGTTGGCCTACATCGGATCGGCCAATCTCACCGGGGCGGGGGTCGGCGCCAAGGCCGCCCACCGCCGCAACTTCGAAGCCGGCATCCTCACGGACGACGAGGCGACGATCGAAGCCCTCATGAACGAGCTCGACACCCTGTACCTGGGTGAGCACTGCCGGAAGTGCGGACGACGGGAGCACTGTCCCGACCCGATCGCCTGAAGCCCCTCTTCCGGACGCAGCGGCTCGACAAGCACGCTGGCGAGAACCTAAGCTGCCACGATGACCCGCCTTCGTGGAGACGCCCCCATGCACGCCACCTTCGCCTCTTGTGCCCTCGCCCTCGCCCTGGGCTCCTGCGCCACCTCACCTCCTCCACCACGCCGAAGAGCAGCGAGGCACCCACCGCAGAATCTCCAGAGCCGGCCGTCAAGGTCCTGAAGTACGAGGTGAGCATCGCTGCCCCTGTGCAAAAGGTGTGGGACACGATGTTCAGTCCCGACAGCTACACCGAATGGACGTCGCCCTTCATGCCGGGCTCCTACTTCGAAGGCTCCTGGGATCAGGGCGAGCGCATCCACTTCCTGGCGCCGGGCGGCAGCGGGATGGTGGCCGAGATCGAAGCGAGTCGCCGGCACGAGCTGATTTCGATCAAGCACGTGGGCTTCGTCGTCGGGGGAGTGGAAGACACCACCAGCGACGCCGTACGCAGCTGGGCCCCGGCCTACGAGAACTACTACTTCGAGTCCGTTCCCGAGGGGACGATCGTGCGCGTCGAGCACGAGGTCCCCACCAGCTTCGGCCCCTTCATGGACCAGATCTGGCCCAAGGCACTCGAGAAGGTGAAGAGCCTCGCCGAGGCCGCGCCCTGAGGAGGGCGGAGACGCAAGCCACCCCGATGGCGAGTTCGAGGGCGGTCGCCCCCAGTAGACCCGGGGAAGGCATGCCGTCGAGCCCAAGGCTGAGGAGGCGGGACAACCCGTAGGCGAGGTAGACCGCCGCTGCAATCAGGGTCGAGGTCTGCGTGAAGGAGGGGACGAACAGGCTCACCCCCATCAAGGCACCCAGCACCATCAGGGCCCCTCCGGGGGCACGGACCTCGCTGAGCAGGCTGGGATCAGCCCCGAGCTCGATGCCGTTGAATCCGTGGAACCAGGCCGGTGCGAAGAGAATCGAAGCACCGATGACCAGGGCGATGAGGCTGCTGGAGCCGAGCAGGAAGCGAAGAGGCTTCTTGGACTGCATGGTCAGGTTGGGGTAGGAGGTGGAAGAGTTGGGATCAGGCCTGGTGGACCGGGGCGTTCCAGACCCCGCTAGCGGCGACTGTGCGGGCGTAGTCCCGGAAGTCACGCGGCGCCCGGCCGAGGGCACGCTGCACGCCGTCGGTCAGTCGGGCGTTGCGTCCGTCGAGCACGGTCGTGAAGAGGTAGTCCAAGAGTTCGATTTGCCCGGGCGGCAGGCCGGCCTGGGCCAACCCCGCTTCGAAAGCCTCCCGGGAAACGCTCACGAAGCGAATCTCACGGCCGGCCGCCTCGCTGATCTCCGACACGGTATCGGCGAAGGTCATCAGGCGAGGACCGGTTACCTCGTAGACCTCCCCATCGTGTCCCTCCTCGGTCAGGGCGGCGACCGCCACGTCGGCGATGTCCTCGATGTCGATGAAGGGCTCGAGGACCTCACCCGCGGGAAGGGCAACCTCGCCGACCTGCACGAGCTCGGTGAAGGCGCCCTCGCTGAAGTTCTGGGCGAACCAGCTGGCCCGCACGACGGTCCACTCCAGGCCGGAGGCCTGCACGATGCCCTCGCAGCGCTGGGCCTCTTCTTCCCCCCGTCCCGAGAGGAGCACCAGTCGGCGCACCCCTTTCTCCCGGGCCAGCTGCGTGAAGGCCGTGATGGCACCGGGAGCGGCGGGGACCGCGAGGTCCGGGCTGTAGACGACGTAGACCGAACCCACCCCGTCGAGGGCCGGCCCCCAGGTGGACCGATCGTCCCAGTCGAAGGGATTGTCCGTCGTACGGGAGGCCCGGCGGACAGGGTGGCCCAGGGCTTCGAGGCGGTCGGCGACGCGGCGGCCGGTCTTGCCCGTAGCGGCAGTGACGAGGGTCGGAAGTTGGCTCTGCATGGGATTCTCCTTTCGAGAAGGGGTCGAAGTGGGTCAGCGCGCTCCTGTGCGCTCGGAGAGTACTTTCGGCCATCCACGGCGGCCGCGCCATGCCATCGCGTGCACCTTTCTTTGCCGTTCGTCCATTCCGACTGGACGAACGGCCAAGACCATCCGATACTGCTCCGATGGAACCGCCGACCGAAATCCCCCCCGCCGACGACCCCCTGGGCGAGGCCCTCCACCTCCTGCGGCTGACCGGCTGCGTCTACGCTCGCTCCGTGTTGAAGAGCCCCTGGGGGATCGACCTGCCTCCCCTCGAAGGCCACATGATGTTCCACATCGTAACCGCCGGTCGCTGCTGGCTGGAGGCGGATGGCACCGAGGCCCTGCTGCTCGAACGCGGCAGCCTGGCCCTCGTGCCCCACGGCCTCGGTCACAGGCTCGTCGACGAACCGGAACGCCCCTCGGTCGACTTCTTCGACCTGCCCATCGAACGGGTCACCGAGCGCTACGAACGACTGTCCTGGGGAGGTGGTGGCGAGGAGTGTCACCTGATCTGCGTCGTCGTCCGCTTCGACCACGCCGCGGCCGAACGCCTGATCGATGCGCTCCCGCCTGTGCTGCACGTCGATGCCTGGGAAGGCGGCAACGACCGCTGGCTGTCCGACACCCTGCGCTTCATCGCCCGGGAAGCAGAGGCCCTGCGCCCCGGGGGCGAGACCGTCATCACGCGCCTGGCCGACATCCTCGTCATCCAGATGGTTCGTCACTGGATCGAATCGACCAGCGACGTGGACGGCGGATGGATCGCCGCCCTGCGGGACGAGCAGCTGGGCCGCGCGATCGCCGCCATGCACCGCGCGCCAAGCACGGACTGGACGCTCGACTCCCTGGCTCGTACGGCCGCCATGTCCCGCTCGGCCTTTGCAGCGCGCTTCACCAACGTCGTGGGCGAGCCGGCCATGCGCTACCTCAAGCGCTGGCGCCTACGCCTGGCGCGCATGGCCCTACGCGATTGCGAGGACCCGCTAGGGGTCGTGGGCGAGCGCTTCGGCTATCGCTCCGAGGCGGCCTTCTGCCGCGCCTTCAAGCGCGAGTTCGGCGTTTCACCGGGCAGCGATCGACGCAAGCCCCCTTCTCTACTACCGACCTGAGGTGCTACGAGCCCTCGAGCCGCCGGCTGGGACTACTCGAAGCGCATCGCGGGAACGTCGATCACCTGGCTCTCGACCGGCTCCCCCAGCAAGAAGGCCCGCACGAGGGAGACGTACTCGGGCGACAGCATCTCGAAGGAGTCGTGGCTGACGCCGATTACCTCGAGATGGACCGCATGGGGCCACCCGTCGATGAGCTCGGTCACGTTCTCCGGCGGCGTACGCACGTCGAGGCTGCCGGTCACGAGCAACATGGGAACCGGGCTCTCGAAGGAGGAGCGAAAGGACTCGCCCAGGTCGGGCTTGCCCACGGCTCGGCGCAGCTTCGAACTGAAGGGAGCGTTGATGGCATCCCCGAGCAGGTTCGTCGGGTCCGCCGCCTCCCGCTCGATGCGGCGCACGCGGCCCTCCGAGGCCCAGGACGCACAGTCCATCATCACGGTCATCATGGACCCCACCTCGCCGCTGCGGTTCGCCAGGGCCTGGGAAGCCAGCTCGCTCCAATCTCCGTCGCGCATGCGCACCAGCGAGCCGGGGATGCGTGAGATCTCGCGCAGACCGCCGAGCGCGTTCGAGAGCTCGCGCCGCAGGTCGTAGGGCCCCACGGTCACCTCGACCTCCCCACCCGGGCCCTGAACCCGGGTCGTCACCGGCTCCTTCTCCAACAGGGCCAGGAGCCCTTCGACGGTGCCCACCAGGTCGGGCAAGCTCTCCCCGTAGCGCGCATCGGCAGCCACCAACTCCGCGAGCTGCTCGAGATGCCGCTGCACGGTACTCGGCAGCTTGAGGGTGTGGTCCGGCCCCTCGACCTTGGTCAAGATCGCACGGGCCACGTGATCGCCGTGACGACGCAGGTAGGCGAGACCCAGATGGCTACCGTAGCTCCCGCCCCAGACAACGATGCGCTCGAACCCGAGGGCCCGGCGCAGGTCGTCGATGTCGTCGGCGCTCTCGAGGGTGTTGAAGTGCTCGAGTCCGACGCCCTTGTCGCTCCAGTACTCGTGGCCCTCGCTCGCCATCTCGGCAAAGGCCTCTTCGTCCTCCTCCTGGGTCAACGCGCGATCGAGGGGCAGCGGGTAGGAGAGATCCGGTCCGTCGGCCAGGTTCGGACGACTCAGCCCGGTTCCACGCTGGTCGAGGGCGATGACGTCGCAGTGATCCAGAACAGGAAGCAGTGGATGGGCGGCAAAGGAAGCGGCGTGCTCGACTCCGGAGCCTCCGGGCCCTCCGACCAACCAGAAGACCGGAGGACCCGGTTCGGAGTTCTCGGTCTCGTACAGCACGAAGGCCAGCTCGACGGTCGCCTCGCTGTCGGAGCCGCGCTGCTCGGGTACGACGATGCGACCAAGTCGCCCCTCGAGGCGTGCCGGTCCACTCCGTGTGGGGTAGTGCCCCAGGAAGGGTTCGGGATCCCAGCGCACCTCGGACGCGCCGGAGTCTTGTGCCTGGAGTGCGGTGGCGAGGACGAGCCACGCGAACAGGTGCAGGAGGGTCTTCATGGATCGCATCCGTTTCAGGACAGTGAGATGGAGGCACGACGCGGAGCCTTGCGCCAGGTGGCCACGAGCCAGGTCCCGGCATAGGCCACCAGCGGCATCACGAGCAGCGTGATCGCGATCTCGCGCCAGGGCATCACGAAGTCGAGGGAGAGGGCCGCCAAGCGCTGAAAGCCGATCATGGGCATCAGGCCGGCGGGAATCGCCAAGGCACTCCCGAGGAAGGCCAGGTAGCCGGCTCGGGTCGCTGCGTGGGCCCGCAGGAGAGCCGGGGCCGCGCCGACGGTATGCAGAATGGCAGCATCCTCGGTCGACTCGACCGAGGACAGCGCCGTCGCGACGAAGATCACGATCAGGCCGGTGACGATGCACAGCGCGAGCACCAGGGTGTAGAAACCGGTGATCGGTTCCATGCGCAGGGCCTCGGCGTCGATGGTGTTGCCCGGTGAGCCTGCGGCCGCGGCCAGACCACGGGCGCGTTCCGCCATGGCCTCGGTCACGGGACGATCCAGTCGCACGAGCCAGGGAAGGAGGCTGTTGCGGGGCGGCAGGCCGGCATGGAGCCCCAGGGCGTCCAGATGGTCCAGGGACAAGAGGGCCCGGGGCTCGCGTAGGCGCTGGGTGGCCACGCTCCCGGAAACGGGGACCACGCCGATGGCGTCCGAGCCGCTCCCGAACAGGGAAACGCTCGCCCCGGCTCTCTCTGCGGTCACGGTCACGATCTGGCCGGCCCGAAAATCCCGAACGGCCGCTTCGACTCCGAACACCTCGAGCAACTCCTCCCCGCCGCAGGCGATCCAAGCGTCGAAGGGCACCCGCTCACCGTCGCGAATCGCGTCGGCGAAGTGGGCTCGAACGAGGGAGCCGTCGCAGTAGACGGCCTGGAAAGGAGCCGCGGCCAGGACCGTGAACTCCCGCTCCAGTTCACGGGCCACGGCTTCGGCCGCGGGCCCCTCGACCAGAATGACGTCGTCCCGGAGAAAGGGATCGAGGACACGGGTCAGGTCTTTCACGCTGGCGATCAGCGCCGCCATCATCACGCTCACCGACAGGCCGGCCATCACGGCGGTCACCGCGGGGCCGTTGCGCGCGCGAAAGCGTCCCGCATCCCGCACGGCCAGGCGCCAGGCGATCGGGAGCGGCCCGGCCCAACTCGCCAAGCCGCCGAGAATCCAGGGACTCGCCGCCCCGAGGCCCAGCGCGAGCAGGATCGACCCGGACAGAATCAGGAGGGCCGCCATGCGGGTTCCCCCGAAGGCACCGGCCAGAACCAGCAGGACGCCGAGCGCCCCGAGCCCCAGGCCGGCGAACAGCCAGCCCCGGGAGCTGCCCGCAACCGGCCGGCGTCCACTCAAGGCCACTCGAATCGGGAGTCGCACGGCCCCGCAGGCGGGAAGGGTCGCGGCCAGAACCGCGGTCACGATGCCGAGCACGAAAGCACCGGCAACGAAGGGCCCGTTCATGCGCCCCGTCCAACCGTCCAGGTAGGGATGGAGAGCACGGGCGCAAGCGGCACCGACCGCGATCCCGAGGGCGCCTCCGACCGCGGCCAACGCCGCCGCGGAAACGAGCAGAGCCGCGACCATCCCGGAACGGGGTGCTCCGTTCGAGCCGAGCAGGCCGAGCTCTCGCTGTCGCCGGCGCATGCCCACGGCAAAGGCCGCCGCAACGACCAGGGCAGCCTCGAAGAAGGCGAAGCTTCCCAGCACGAAGATCAGGAAGGCCTCGAACGGATCGTCCGCGCCAGTTCGACTGCGCAGATCGACCTGGGCTCCTTGCGCTTCCCATTGGGCGGCAATCGATGCGGCTTCGGCTTCCGGCAGTTCGACCAAGATCGAAGGACGACCAACGGGACCCTCGCCGTCGTAGGGGCGCAGGACGACCGCGGAGTTCAGGTTCTCCGGATCCGCGACTCGACCCGTGACAAGGACCGTCCTTCCGTCGATGGCGACGGACTCCCCGAGCGTCACCCCCAGCCCCTGGATCAAGACCTCGGACAGGGCGACTTCACCGGCCTTCCCGGGGGCTCGCCCCGCGTTCATGACCAAGAGCCCGGCCGCGAGCTCTCCCGGCTCCAGGGCATGGGGCTCGAGTCGAAAATCCCTGGCACGCAGCCTGCGACCCGCCGAGATCACCTCGACCGTACCCCGTACCACGGTCGTGGTACGCGCGTGCTCGGGAAGGCTCTCGAGCGCACGCTCCATCGTCCAGCCGCCGCCGGGGCGCATGCGCAGCGTGGCTTGCCCCATGGCCTCGACTCGCTGCTCTTCGATCGTCTGGCGGGTCACGAACAGGAGCGCACTGCCTCCGACCATGGCGGCGACAGGAACCGCGATCAAGAGGACGACGAGCAGCGAGCGACCGCGGTGCCACGCAAGCTGGCGCAGCTCGACCCGCGCCAGGGCCCGCAGGGCGTTCCAGGAAGACACCCGGCTAACCTCGCAGCGGAAGGACCGGCGAACCGGAACCGGTTTCGGGAGCGCAGGTCTCGTCGACCAGCCTGCCGTCGCGCAGGTAGAGAACTCGATCGGCCCAGGCGGCATGGGACGGGTCGTGGGTCACGAGCACCGCGGTCAGGCCGCGCTCGCACTGATCACGCATCAGGCGCATGACGAGCTCGCCGGTGACCGAGTCGAGAGCTCCCGTGGGCTCGTCGGCCAGCAGCATCCGACGCGGGCCCACGAAGGCCCGCGCGATGGCGACGCGCTGACGCTCGCCGCCGGAGAGATCGTCCGGAAACCGTCCGGTCAGACGCTCCAGCTGCACCCTTGCCAGGGCTTCGTTGGCTTGTTCACGCGCCTCGCGGCCGGGAGTCCCGTCCAGTTCGAGCGGCAAGGCCACGTTCTCCAGGGCGGTCAACCCGGGCAGCAGGTTGAAGTCCTGGAAGACGAATCCGATCGTCCGTCGGCGTAGTGCGGCAAGCTCCGCAGCCCCAAGGGTGGCGAGGTCCTGACCCTGCAGGTGAACGCGACCGTCGCTCGGCTGATCGAGCGCGCCCGCCAGGGACAGCAGGGTCGACTTGCCCGAACCGGACGGCCCCATGATGGCCACGAACTCGCCCGCACGGATCTCGAAGGCCACCGGACCGAGCGCTCGCACGGCCCGCTCCCCGTCGCCATGCACCCGGGTCACGTCCTCGAAAGCGAGCATCGTCGTCGCACTCAAGGCCGCCTCCCCCGCAGTCGCGCCTCGCACAGCTCGATCCACTCGAGCTCGGCCTTGACCTTGAGGATCAGCGCATCGAGCAGCAGCAGCCAAGGCAGCTCCGCCTCGGGGTCCGCCCTCCTCTTGTGCTGGGTCAGCTCCTGCAGGCGCTGCATGCTCGCCGCCCGCTGGATCTGGAGGATCTCCGCCACGTCGACCTGGTCGGCGGCGACGGCCAGCAGGACCTTGATGGCCAGCTCGTCCCGGGCGGGAGGATCGTCGAGCACCGGCTTGCGGTACCAGCCCTCGAGCGTGCTGCGTCCTTCGACCGTCAGGTTCCAGGTCTGCCGTTCGCGCTCCCCCTCCGAGGAGCTCCGCGAGGGCCCGGTCTCGACCAGGCCGTCCCGCTCGAGCCGGGCCAGGGTCGTGTAGACCTGCCCCACGTTCAGAGGCCAGGCCCCGGCGGTGCTCTCTTCGAAGGCCGATTTCAGGCCATAGCCGTGGGCAGGTTCCTGGGCCAGGATGGCCAGAAGGCTGTTCTTGACGGTCATGGGGAGGGGCTCCGGATGCGGAATGCCCACGCATACGCAGTATGCATACCCGGTATTTCTCCAATCCGAAGGAAGCCGGCGAAATCGTCGGAATCCCCGCCCAAGCGGGCTCCCCGCCCCGCCATCTCGGCACGATTCGAGGCCTGCCCGACGTCTCGGGCCAGGGGAACCGGGCCGGACCGGCGCAGGAGTCCACCGAATCGGGCTCCCTCCCCCACAGCAGAACTGCGCCGGCCCCTCGAGCGCCAAGCAGGCGTAGTCGTGCCTGGCTACGGGATCAGCGCGTCCTCAGCTGCAGGTCGAATCCCTTGGGCGTGCGGCGCGCCGCGAAGACGAGGGTGGACTCGAAGGGATCACGCTCACCCAGCTCGGGTTCCCCCTGGGCACGCAGGACCAGGGCCCGCAGGTGCTCCAGCTCGGCGTAGACCAGGGCGCAGGCACCGCCGTTCTGGTCCAGAGCGCCCTGCAAGCCGGAGCCCCATTCGAGCCCGGCTCCCTCGGCACGTCCCAGGGCCCGCAGCCCGCGCACGAGCGTGTCCCGACTCATGCTGACCAGCATGCGGTGCGGCAGGATGGACAGCCCGCCGAAGTCGCCGGTCGAGTCGGAATCCCCCAGGAGGAAGGTCTCGGACCCTTCCAGCTCGATGGCGTCCGCTTCCCCGCCCCCCATGTACATGAGGGCTTCCACGGCATCGAAGAAGCGATCCCCATCGACCAGACCTGCCAGCAGCGCGAAGCCCTCTTCGACGTTCTCGGCGAGCTCGCCCTGGTCGTCCAGCACGTTGTAGAGGGCGAACAGCCCCGACAACTGCTTCAAGACGTCCTCCACAGGGTCGATTCCGGAAACGGCTTCGGCGGCGGCCAAGCCCTGGTCCACGGTGGCCAATCCCTCTTCCTCCTGGTCGAAGGCGCCGCGCAAGGTGTCGTAGAACGCACCCAGGTTCCAGTGCAGCGCCCACACGCTCCAGGTCCCGCGGGGAAGGTCGGCCGGCAGCGTCGGCGGCAGAGCGACGAAGGTGTCGGCCAGGCGGGCCGCCAGGGTGTCGGGCGGAATGCTGAGCCGGGCGCGCACCTGAATCTGCGTGCCGGGGAAGACGTCCGCGCTCACGAAGAGGGAAGTGCCCTTCTCCAGCCCCAGGAGCCCGGTCGGATCGGGCAGCACGCCGTCCACCGCCTTGCGCAACTCCTCTTCCGCCTCGGCCACCCAGGGCGTGAAGTCCACGAAGGCTTCGACTCCGTTGCTGCGTCCGCCCCCTGCGGCGAGGTAGCCCTCGACCAGGGGAGAACGCTTGCCCAGGGTGAGTCCCGACAGGCTGTCGGTGAGCATGCTCAGCACGTCCTCGGGCTGCTTCCCGGAGAAGAGCCCCAGGGCGAGCGGATGATCGACGAACGCCAGCACCTTGCCCGGCGCCTGGGGCCAAGCGCCGACCTGCACGCTGGCTTCGCCGACCTGCTGGGTGACCTGACTGCCGCCCTCGAGCCAACCGCTCAGGACCTTGGCCAGGGCGTCGCGGTCGGCCGGGGGCTCGGTCAAGAAGCCGGTCGCGTCGACCCGGGAGAAGAGCAGCGCTTCTCCGCGCAGCTCGCTGATGACCTCGAGCAAACCGTCGAAGTCGGTCTTTGTCGCCCCTTCGTACTCGCGCTCCAGGCTCTCCAGAGCGTGGGCTCCGTCCCGAGTGCCGCACAGGTTGATCCAGTCGTTGCGTTCGGCCCGGGAGCGCAAGGCGCCGGGATCGGAAACGTGGACCAGAGCGAAGGCCTCGTCGGGCACGGCGGCGAGAAGCGAGCGATCTGCCGGAGGTTCGCTCGAACCTGAAAGACCCAGAGAGAGAAGAAGAAGCGTGTTCATGGGCCCAGCATACGGAGCTCGCCGGTGGCCGAGCCGGAACACCCCTCAAAACTGCGGGCCCTTCCCCGCGAAAGTGCTCCCCTGCACCTGAACGGCAGCTCGCCACCGCGGAGAGGACTCGAGCAGCCTACTCGAGGAGGGCCTGCGCCTCCTCGCTCCAGAAGGCCGCGTCCTCCGGCCGATCCGCCGCTTCACTCAGCCTCGAGAGCAAGCGGGCGAGAGGTCTGCGCACGCTGGCCGAGTATCCGACGGCCTCTTCCCAGGCGGCGATCAGAGTCTCTTCCGCTTCGTCCAGGGACAGCCGCCCGGCCATCGCGGCGAGTAAGGTCCAGCGCGGCGGTGGAGCCGCACCGCGCTCTTCGTGGTCCTGGGACACGCGCTCCAGGAGGTCGCGGGCCGTTTCCTCTTCCTCGTTCTCGAGCAGCGCATCGATCAGGCACAGGCGATCGGTGGTGAGGATCGGAGAATCGGGCGGAAGGGTGCGCTCGTGGTAGGCGAGCAAGATCCGGATCGAATCCGCATGGGGACCGAAGTGCTCGAGCTCGGCCAGATTGGCGGTCATCTTGCGCGCCACGTCCTGAGCGTAGGCGTGCTCGTCCCCATAGATCCCGGTCCACCCCTCCAGGAAACGAGCGTGTAGATGGGTCGCCTTGTCGATGCGCCGCTGGTCGTGAAAGAGGCGCGCCAAGAGACCGGCACTGATCAACGTTTCGCTGTGATCTTCGCCCAGCACCCGCCTGCGCGTCTCATAGACTTCGAGACCAAGATCTTCCGCCTCCTGGTCTCGACCGCTCATGCGGTACTGGCCCGCGAGATCGTTCTTGACGAGCAACGTCTCCGGATGGTCTTCCCCGTAGATCTGGACGTAGGCGTCCTGGACGGTTAGGCGGAGCTGCTCGCCGCGCTCGCCCTGCCCGGACTTCGCGCAAACCGCGGCGAGGTTCACCATCGCGGAAAGCGTGTAGACGTGCTCGTCCCCCAGCGACTGGGCCAGCCCCTCGGTCGCATGGACGGAGTGTTGCTCGGCCTCCTCGAGCTGCCCCAGCATGAGATAGACCAGCGCGAGGGCGTCTTCCGCCACGAGAGTGCGCGAGTCCTCGGGCCCGTACAAGGCGAGCAGGTTCCCGTAGGCGTCGCGCTGGAGGGCAAGGGCTTCCTCGTACCGTTGGAGATCTTGCAGGAGGCCCGCCAGGTTCTTCTCGACGGCGAGCCGCGTCCCGTGAGCCGGTGCCAGGACCTGATCACAGAGCTCCAGGGCCTCGCGATACAGAACCTCGGCCCGCTCGAACTCCTCGAGGCCCCAATGGAGCCCGGCGAGGTTGTGCAGGGCCTTGATCGTGTCCGGGTGGCTGTCACCAAAGGCCCGACGGCGACGCTCGAGGACCTCCTCCAAGGCCTCCTGGGCCTCGTCGAAACGTCTGGCTCCGAGGGCGGCGAGGCCCAGGCTGTTGAGGGCGATCAGGGTATCGTCGGCATCGGGATCGGAGTGCCTGCGGCGGTGACTCAGCACGCGCTCGAAGGCTGAAGTTGCCTCGTCGTACCGATAGGCATCCAGATGGACGTGCCCCAGGAGCTGAAGCGTATCGATCGCGGCGAGGTGCTCGGGTCCGTAGACCGCAGACGCCCTTTCGAGGATCTCGGTGACCACCGCCAGAGCTTCGTCCGGCCTCTGCTGCTCGTTCAGGGCGATGGCCACACTGCGATGGGCTCGCAGGGCATCCAGGCTGTCTTCACCCAGCTCCTCCTGGAAGATCCCCAGCGCCTTCTCGGCATGCAAGAGCGACTCCTCGGGATGGGAGATCGAGAAGTAGGCCGAGGACATCGTCTCGTGGATCGAAGCGGCAACGAGCGGACGACCCCCGAGCTCGTCGTCGATGCGCGCGGCGGTGTCGTCCAGGATCGAACGCAAGAGCGTCACGTCGGCACCCTGGGCGACCGCCGGATCGATCCCCATGAGCACGGCCTTGAAGAAGTCGGCCGTACTCTGGGCGCGTCGCCCTTCCTCACGGGCTGCCAGGAAGCCGCGCAGAGTTCCGACAAAACCAACGACCAGCGCCAGGAAGACCGCCCCTACCCCGGCCATGATGCCCTTGTTGCGCCGGGCAAACTTGCGTAGCTGGTAGGCGGCGCTGGGCGGACGCGCCTGAATCGGCTCGTCGGACAGGTAGCGCCGAATGTCATCCGCCAGGGCCGAGGCGTAGGGGTAGCGCCGTTCGGGCTCCTTCTCGAGCGCCTTGCCGACGATCGTCTCCACGTCCCCACGCAGGGATTGGTTGACCGAGCTGAGGGGCTTGGCCTCTTCCTCACGCACCACCCGCAGGGCCTCGATCACGGCCGGATCGTCGGCGGCGTAGGGCATCTCGCCCGAGACGAGCTCGTAGGCCACGACGCCGAGCGAGTAAATGTCGCTACGTGCGTCGATGGTCCGCGGATCCCCCCTGGCCTGTTCCGGACTCATGTAGGGGATCGTGCCCATGATCTGGCCGATGTCGGTGTGCAGGGTCGCCGCCTGCACGTCCGAGTCCGTCGCCCGCGCCAGGCCGAAGTCCAGGATCTTCGGCTGCCCCTCATCGTCGACCAGGATGTTCTCCGGCTTCAGGTCGCGGTGGATGACCCCGCGCTGATGGGCATGCTGGACTCCATCGCAGATGCGCGCCAGGAGCTCGAGGCGGGCCCGCGTCCCCAGGTCGTTCTCCGACGCGTAGCGGATCAGGGGCACGCCGCGGATCAGCTCCATGGCGAAGTAGGGCTGCACGCCACCGGCGCTCTCGAACACTCCGGCCTCGTGTATTTGTGCGATGCACGGATGCTGCAGCATCCCGAGCACCTGGGCTTCGAGCTCGAAACGGCGGCGCATGTCGTCGCTCAACACCCCTGCCGTGACGACCTTCAGAGCAACCTTGCGCCGCGGATTCTCCTGCTCGGCCTCGAACACGGCCCCCATCCCGCCCTTGCCGAGCAGCCTCAGGATGCGGTAGCCACCAATCTGACGGGGATAGCCTTCGGGGACTCCCTGGTCTGCGGGAATGTCGAAATCCATGGACAGACGATAGCAGAGTCCGGTTCGCCTGCGGGCCAGTTGCCGGGAGGCCCGCCCCTCGCACGACTCCTTCGGGGGCAAGGGGCGGCGTTCGACCCCGGCGTGCGACAGCCGCGCCGCAAGCTACCTGACGTCGCTCGCCTGCTCGAACTCCAGGCGCAGGCGCCGCGTCAGCTCCACGAGGCGCTCTCGTAGGGGCTCCCAGTCCGACGCGGTCCGCTCCAGCTCGTCGAGACCGGCGTCGAGCTGGGAGCGCAACTCCTCGATCTCCTTGCGTCGTCCATTCCAGGCCGCGCGTCCCTCCTCTCCCAGGGAGGGCACGCGCGCTTCGACGTCACGCTCCAGGACGGCGAACTCCTGTCGTCGCTCGCGCAGTTCTGCGAGGAGCTCGTCGCGGCTGAGATCGCGGTAGGTGGACGGACCATCGAAGAGGTCGATCAGTCCATCGTCGATGGACTCGCCTACCGCGAGGGGGGGCACGGGATCCGAGCAGGCGACGAAGGTCAGCAGGATCAGCAGTGCGAGGGGAACCAGGAGGCGACTCTTGCCGTCATCGGCCGCCCTCATTTCTCCGTCAGGGCACGCAGCATCCACTGGTGCTTCTCCACGGAAGCCGAGATACCGATGGCCAGGTCTTCACTGATCGGGTCCAACTCGCCGAGCTGACCGATCGCGCCGCGCATCTTCCTGACGGCGAGGTCCATGCGGTCGGCCAGCTCCTTGGCCGCTCCCAGCGCCGGCAGGTAGCCTTCGGGAAAGGCGGGAAGGGAGCTCTGCGCGGACACCGTTCCGGCGCGGCCGTCCGCCGGGTCGCCCAGGGTCAGGATGCGCTCGGCCACCTCGTCCGAATGCAGGCGCAGGTCGGCCACGATCTCGTCGAGTTGGAGGTGGATGGCGCGGAACTCAGGGCCGCGCAGGTTCCAGTGGGCCTGCTTGCCCATGAGGGCGAGGTCGATCAGGTTGCTGAGCTGACTCTGCAGCAGCTCCACGGTGCGTTGGCGGTAGGTCGGATCCATTCCATAGGGTTCGGTCATGACTTGTCTCCTTGATTCTTGATTGGACGCGGGTCGAGTACGGGCATTGGCGGGGGCGCCCCGGCGTCAGAAGGCGGCCTGCACGGGACGGCACACCCGTTCGAAACGCAGGTTCGCGGACTGCCAGTCGATCACCTCGAAGAAGCCCTGCAGGTACTGGGCGCGTCGGTTGCGGTAGCCCAGGTAGTAGGCGTGTTCCCAGACGTCGCAGACCATGAGGGGCGCCGCGCCCTGGAAGCCCGCGCCGTGATGCCCCTCGACGGACGTCACGATCAATCGGTCCCCGATCGGTTCGTAGGCGAGGATGCCCCAGCCCTCCCTCTCGACGCCTTCGCACACGCTGAGGAACTGCCGGCGCAGGCCAGCCATGCCCCCGAAGTCGCGCTCCACGGCCCGCGCCAGCTCGCCCACAGGCTTGCCGCCCCCGGCCGGACTCATCGAGGTCCAGTAGAGGGAGTGCAGCACGTGCGAACTGCCGTGAAACGCGAGCCTGCGATGCAGCGCGGGGAGCTCGGCCGTGCGGTTCTCGCTGCGCGCCCCGGCGATGGCGGCGAGGGTGGCGTTGAGCTTGCTCACATCGTCCGCGTGATGCTTGTCGTGGTGCAGCTCCAGCATCTCGGCCGTGAGAAAGCCGTCGAGAGCATCGGGCGAGTAGGGCAGGGAAGGCAGTTCGTAGAGGGTCGGTTTCATCATGGGGTGAATTGAGGTTGGCGCTACGTCCGCGACCCGGTAGGGGCCGTCTTGCGGAAGGAGAGTGGAGAGGGCCGTCAGCTCCGTGGAGTCAACGGGGTTGCAGAGCCGGACCGCCTGGGTCGCTCCGGGAAACGCTTGGGGCGGGAGCCATCGACGGGGCGCATTCCACGAGTGCTGCCGGGTTCGCCGACCCCTCAGGACGAGCGGCTGTCTCCCGCGACCTCGCGCATGCCGCGAATCTGTTCGTGGATCTTGCAGATCTGGTCGTACTGGAGAGACAGCAAGGGATGAACGGCGGTACCGACGGTTTCCCTGTCGAGGGCTTCGTAGGCGGATTTCAGGCGCTCCTCCGAGCGCTCGACTTCCGCCAGGAGCGCGTAGCCCGTATCCGGTGAGACCGTGCTGCGCAGGTCCATCCACCAGTGATGCGCCTTGCCGAACCAGGTCCCCGAAGTCGGGATGTTCTCCGCGGGCTCCGGCACCTTCTCCTTGAGCTCTTCGACGAAGCGCGCCCGCTGACCGCCGAGCTCGTAGAACATGGACTTCAGCGTCGGGTTCTCGGTGATCGCCGCCGCGCGACGGAAGCCGCTGGCGGTGTCCATGTTGATCTGGATCAGCTCGTTCAGATGCTCCATCGCCGCGGGTTTCAGTTCCATCCAAGTCGCCATCTTCAAAGCGGACCTCCTTGTCGGTGTGGGTTGAGGGCGTGCCCGACGCTTCGACGCCGAGCCACGTGACAAGGAGCAAGGGGCATGCCAACCCTCTCCTGGGCCCCTGGGAGACCGATTTCGGGCCTGATCGGGTGGGGTGACCCGATGTTGATCGGGTCCACAGACCCGACGCTGGCCCGCCCGGCCGCTGCGAGCCTAGGACTGGCAGCTCGGGCACCAGTAGGTGACGCGACGGCGAGCGCCCAGGGTGGCCGCTTCGATCCGCGCCCCGCATCGATGGCAAGCTTCACCGCCGCGGCCGTACACCCAGTAGCGTCCCCCATCCCCCGCGTTCCGGGTTGTGCGCAGGTGCGGCCCCAGGTTCTCCTGCAGGAGCTCGCGGGCCTCTCGGTAGACGGTGGCGAGCTGCGCATCGGCGACGTGGTCTAGCCGGCGCAGGGGGTGGATCCCGTGCAGGAAGAGCAGCTCGCACTTGTAGACGTTGCCGATGCCGGCGGCGACCCCTTGGTGCAAGAGGACGTCAACCAGAGGCACGTCAGGTTCCAGCAGAGCACGGGCACGCCGCACGATCTCGCCTCCGTCGGGGGCTCGGTCTCCCAGGAGATCGGGCCCCAGGCGGTGACGTTGCCCCCGGGCGCGGGCTCCGTCTGCGCGGACACATTCCGATTCCATCGCCTGGAAGCACACGAACACGTCGCGCTCGGTCGACAGCACGACCGATGCCTGCCGGGCGGGGCGCTTCCAGCGTTCGCCCTGGGCATAGCGATGCCAGGAACCGTGCATGCCCAGGTGGGTGCGCACGATCAGGTCCCCCTCGATGTCGATCCACAGGTGCTTGCCCCGAGCGTAGACCCGATCGACCCGACGCCCCTCCAGCTTCAGGCCGGGATCGTCCTGGAGCAGGAAGTGCGCCAGGCGTTCTCCCTCGAGCCGGGGAGCGATCGCGCGGGCGATCTTGTGGATCGTGTCGCCTTCAGGCATGCAGGCCCCCGGCCTGGCGCCGCTCGCGCGCCTGGCGAATCGCGCTGGGGTCCGCCGCGTAGCCCTTGGGATCGCGGGTGTATCCGGCTCGCTCGAGGATCTGTCGGTAATCGCCCTCCCCGACGTCCACGCCGTCGATGGACTGCACGATCAACCAGCGACGGCCCAGGGCACGGGGCTCCTCTCCCAGGAGGGACAGGGCCCGTTCGAGGTGCTCCTTGCGGCCGAAGGTGGTCAGCTTGCGCCCGCCCGCCGAGGCGAACAGCACGGGCTCCCCGTCCGCCAGCACCAGTCGCGTCCCGCGCGCGCGGCGCGGGGCCGCCGCGTTCGGATCGCGATCCGGCCAGGGAAGCAGCGCGCCCCAGGGGTTGGCCGGGTCCGTCGGCGTCAGGGAGCCAAGGACCGGCTCGCGCAACCCGTCGGGCTCGATGCGCTCCAGGCGCAGACGATCGGCCGCGCCCGGCGTCGAGAACTGGGCCCCGGCCAGACCTTCGACGAAGTACCCGCGCCGCACGCGTCCCGTTTCCTCCATCGTGCGCAGCACCCGGTACAAGGGCCCCCAACCGCCGGGAACCTCGTCCGACTGGGCCGCGCTGCGACTGACGACGCCGTAGCGCTCGAGCAACACCTGGGCCCAGGCCAGCGCGCGCTCGGTCGGCGCGACACCCTCGCCCACGAGATCGCTGACCCGCGACCAGCGGCCGCCGCCCAGCGTCACCCGCGTACCGGCGCGCCGTCCCCGAGACCGGGAGCGGGCCAGATAGCGCAAGGGCTGGAACGTGTCGTTGGTCACCTGGCCCGACCACACCAGATCCCACAGAGCCGGCTCGACTGCGCTGCGCTCGAAGCGTCCGTCCGTCAACAGGGCGCGCTCGAGCTCGGTCAGGAAGCTCGCTCCGCGCTCGGACAGGTGGTTCAAGATGGCTGCGTGCAACTCGCTCGCCGGCTGCTCGCTTCCTCCGGGCTCCACGAGCTGGGCGATGTGCTCGCGCCGGTACAACGCCACTCTTCCGTCCGTCGGCCCGAGCGCACCGCGACCGATCCAGACCACCTGCCCCTGGGCCGCCAGGAGATCCAGGTCGTCCAGGCGAAAGCCCGCGACGCGCTTGGGCAGGAGGCCCAGAACCAGCTCGTTCCAGCTCAGGGGCAGTCCCTCGAGCTGCGCCACGACCTCTTCCAGGCGCTCGCCGCCGCTGCGTGCGGGCGGACCCTTCGAGCTCGCCGTGCGGAAGCCGTGCCAGGTCTGCAGGAAGCGAGCGAAGGTGCCCGCATCGACCGGAGCCACCTCGTCCCGCAGGCGCGCGATCGTGCGCCGCTTGATGCGGCGCAACACCTCCGCGTCGCACCATTCGAGCTCGCTGCCCCCCGGACGCAGCTCGCCGAGCACGAGCGTTCCCTCGGCCTCGAGCATCCGCAGCAGAGGTTCGACCTGGGACGAGAGCAGACCGTAGCGAGCGGCGATCTCCCGTTCGTGGAACGGACCGTGGGTGCGCGCGAAGCGACGCAGGATGGAGACCAAAGGCTCCGGGCCGCCATCCAGGAAGTCGCGCGGCAACCCGCCGGGCGGTGCACAGCCGAGGGCGTCGCGGTAGCGTCCGGCTTCCTCCGCAGCGATCCAGCGCTCCTCTCCCGCGACCCGGATCCGGATCGCCCGACGCTCGGCGTCCAGCTCGTCGAGCCAAGCTCCCACGGACACGGGGTCCTCCGAGCGCAGCGCGATCTCGTCCAACCCCAGATCCCCGACCCGGCGCAGGAGGTCGGCCACCTCGTCCCGGTCCCGCGCCTTGCGGCCGGGGGCCAGACCGGCCAGCTCGGCTTCGAGGTCCTCGATCACGTCCCCGTCGAGCAGCTCGCGCAGCTCGGCCTGCCCCAGGAGCTCGCGCAGCATCTCACGGTCCAGGGTGAGCGCCTGTACCTTGCGCTCGGCCACCGGCGAGTCGCCGTCGTAGAGGTAGGCCGCCACGTAGGCGAAGACCACCGAGCGCGCGAAGGGCGAGGGTCGTGGGGTCTCCACACCGTCCACGCGAATGGAACGATCGCGGACTCCGCCCAGGATGGTGCGCAGCCCATCGAGGTCGAAGACGTCGTTCAGTGCGTGACGGTAGGTCTCGAGCACGATCGGGAAGCTCGGGTAACGCCGGGCAACCGACAGGAGCTGGCGCGCCTTGCGGCGCTGCATCCAGAGGGGGCTGCGCTGTCCCGGGCGACGCCTCGTCACGAGCAGGGAGCGCACCGCGTTCTCCCGGAACAGAGAGGCGAACAGGGAAGTGGAGCTGAGCTGCTCGGTCAAGAGCTCCTCGATCTCCTCGGGCTCGGGGAAGAGCTCTTCCACGGCCGGCAACTCCTCGGCGTCGGCGTAGCGCAGCACGATGCCGTCGTCGCAGTACATGAGCGAGATCTCGGCGTCCGCCCGATCCGCCAGCTTGCGCTCGAGCGCCATGGCCCAGGGCGCGTGTACCCGGGTGCCGAAGGGCGAGAGGATGCACACGCGCCAATCGCCGAGCTCGTCCCGGAATCGCTCGACGGTAATGGAGCGGTCCGTGGGCAAGGCGCCGCAGTGCTCGCGCTGGTCCACGAGGTAGCCGGCCAGGTTCTGGGCGGCGAACCGGTCCAGGGGCAGCTCCGCCGCCAATCGCCGTGCGACCTCTTCGCGCTCGCCGCGCCCGTACTCCCGGACGAAGGCTCCCAGAGCGCGCCCGACCTCCACCGGTCGACCCGGCCCCTCACCGCGCCAGAAGGGCAGGCGCCCCGGTTCGCCCGGAGCCGGCGACACGAGCACGCGGTTGGCTTCGATCGCCTCGACGCGCCAGGTCGTGGCTCCGAGCAGGAACGTGTCGCCGGTGCGCGACTCGTAGACCATCTCCTCGTCCAGCTCACCGATGCGCGGTCCCGCTTCTTCTCCGCCGGCCACGTGCACCCCGAAGGCGCCCCGGTCGGGAATGGTGCCGGCGTTCGTGCGCGCGACGAGCGTGGCGCCCGATCGGGCCGAGAGCACGTCCGCCGCCCGGTCCCAGCGCAGGCGCGGGCGCAGATCGGCCAGTTCGTTGCTCGGGTAACGGCCCGAGAGCATCTCGAGCACGCCCTGCAGCGAGCTCTCCGGCAACTCCCGGTACGGGCCCGCGCGACGCACGAGCTCCCCCAGCTCCTCCGGCGTGCGAGGCGCATCGCAGCAGATCGCCACGATCTGTTGCGCCAGCACGTCGAGGCAGTTGGCCGGGACCTCGAGCGCCTCGATCTCGCCCTCGAGCATGCGCGCCGCCACGACGGTCGCCTCGAGCAGATCGCCCTTGAACTTCGGGAAGACGACCCCCCGACTCGTCTCGCCCACCTTGTGCCCGGCGCGCCCCACGCGTTGCAGCCCCCGGGCCACCGATCCCGGCGATTCGACCAGGAGCACCTGGTCCACCGCCCCCATGTCGATCCCCAGCTCCAGGGAGCTGGTGGCCACGATCCCGCGCACGTCGCCGCGCTTCAGGGCGTCCTCGATCGTGGCGCGCTTGGCGTGGGAGACGCTGCCGTGGTGGGCGAGCACGAGCTCCTCGTCGGCCAGCTCGTTCAGTCGCTGCGCGATGCGTTCGCACAGGCCACGGCTGTTGACGAACAGGATCGTCGAGCGATGGGCGCGGATCGCTTCGAGGAGCTCCGGGTAGATCGCGGACCACAGGCCGCGCTCTTCCTGCGATCCCCCCTGCCCGTAGGATCGCTCTGTGCGCGCGAGCTGGGCCAGGATCGGACCTCCTTCCTCCGCGGGGGGGACAGGTGTCGGCGGCTTCTCCATGTCCGCCACGGGGACACGGATCTCGATCTCCAGGCTGGGTCGGGCCGAAGCGTCCACGAGCTCCACCGGCCGACTTCCACCCAGGAAGCCGGCCACACGATCGAGGGGACGCACCGTGGCCGAGAGCCCCACGCGCTGCGGCTCCTCCTCGGCGATCTCGGCCAGGCGCTCGAGGGAGAGCGCCAGGTGCGCACCGCGCTTGGTCGCGGCCAGGGCATGGATCTCGTCCACGATGACCGTCGTCACGGTCGTCAAGGTCTCGCGCTGGCGGGAGCCGAGCACCAGGTAGAGGGACTCCGGCGTCGTGACCAGGATGTCGCCGGGGTCACGCGCCTGTCGCTGGCGCTCCCGCTGGGGTGTGTCCCCGGTGCGGACGTCGACCCGCAGGGGCCGCAGGGTGCGACCGGAACGGGCCGCGGCCGCCTGGATCCCCGCCAGGGGCGTGCGCAGGTTGCGCTCCACGTCGGCTACCAGCGCCTTGAGGGGCGACACGTAGACGCAGCGCACGCCCTGGGGAGCGTCCGCGGGGAGGCGCGCGATGCGATCGATCGTGTGCAGGAAGGCCGCCAGGGTCTTGCCCGAACCGGTCGGCGCCACGAGCAGCACGTGGCGCCCCTTCTCGATCTCGGCCCAACCGCGCTCCTGGACCTCGGTGGGCGCCGCGAAGGCACCCTCGAACCAGGTGCGCGTAGCAGGGTCGAACGTTTGCATCGGAATCGGAAGAGGACCTCAGCCCGCCATCAGGGCGAGGACGGCTTCCAGGGTATCCGCCTCGCGAGCATCTTTGTCGGGCCGATAGCCCTTCAACCGCGCAAAACGCAGGGCGACCCCTCCGGGGTACTGTGGGCTCTTCTGCACGCCGTCGAAGGCGATTTCGACCACGAGCTCCGGCCGCACGTGCACCACGTGACCGTCGCGGTGGGTTTCGCGGGCCAAGAGCGCGCGCGTTTGCTCCTGCAGGGTGGCGTCGGTCATGCCCTTGAAGGTCTTGCCGAGCATGACGAAGCTCCCCGTCTCCCCAACGCGCGCGCCCAGGTGCAGGTTCGAGAGCCACCCTTCCCGTCGGCCGCTGCCCCACTCCGCGGCCAGCACGACCAGGTCCAGGGTGTGGGCCGGCTTGAGCTTGAGCCAGCGCGCGCCCCGGCGACCGGCTTCGTAGGGAGCGTCCAGGGCCTTGGCGACGACTCCCTCGTGTCCACGGTCCAGCGCTTCGGCGAAGAACGCGCGCGCTTCGTCGGCCGCGTCCGTCACGCAGCGCCGGACGCGCAGAGGCTCGGGGACGAGCGCTTCCAGGACTTCCCAGCGTTCCTCGCCCGGTGCATCGATCCACGCTTCTCCATCCCGATACAGGAGGTCGAAGAAGATGGGCGTGAGCGGCGTTCGCTTGCGCTCCGCGGCCACATCGAGCCGGCGGCCGAAGCGCCCCATCGTGACCTGAAAGGGCTCCGGACGACCGTCGGCAGCGAAGGCCAAGACCTCCCCGTCGAGGATCAGCTCCCGGGCTTCGAAGGCCCGCACCGCTTCGACGACTTCGGGCACCGCCGCCGTGACGTCGTGCAACTTCCGTGACCAGGCGCGCACCTCGTCGCCCCGCTTGTGAACTTGCAGCCGCGCACCATCGAGCTTCCACTCGTAGGCGGCGCGCCCGAGCTTCAGGGTCACCGCCTCGACGTCGTCTCCCGTGCCCGCGAGCATGGGTTGGATCGGACGCATGGGCTCGAGCCCGAAGGCTTCGATCGCCTCGAGTCCGTCCCGGAGACCGGCCAGGGCAACGTCGCGCAAGGAACCGCCGAGCATGGCCGCACGGCGCACGCGATCCGCGGGCAGGTTGCCGGACAGGGCCACGGCTTCGAGCAGCACGGCCTCCAGAGCCCCCTGGCGCAGCTCGCCTCCGATCAGCTTGCACAGGAAGCGTTGCTCCGACTCGGTGCACCGCGCCAGGAGCTCGCCCAGGGCCTCGACCTTGCGGCCCTTGGAACCGGCTCCGGAGAAACCTCCGATGCGCGCGAAGGTGTCGTCTACCTCCGACAGGAGCACGCTCGTTTCCGCCGCCGCCTCACCGGGCAAGGCTTCCTTCACCAGGGACCACCCGATCCCCACCTTGCCCTGGCGCAGCTCGCCCGCGAAGAACGCCAGACCGATCTCCAGCTCCTCCCCCCGCAGACGACCCAGGAGCTCGGCCAGGAGAGCGGTCTTCTGCTTGCGCGAGCGGGTCCCGGCAACCTGCTCGCTGGTGTGGACGAGGTCGTGGAATTGCATCGGCAGGTGAGCGCTGGGGCAGTTCTCTAGATCCCCCATCGTCGCCGCTCGAGGTCGTCGTGCCCATGGGCCGACAGCCCCGCGCGCCTCAGGCTTGCATCTGTTTGCGCGCGGCCCGGAACGAGCGGATGCACAGGAACAGGAAGACCCCGCACAACAGGGCCATCAGCCAGACGAACAGGAAGCTGCGCTGGTTGAGGCTCGGGTCGTCGTCCAGGAACTTGCCGATCCCCATGGATCCGCGACCGGCTCCGGCCAGGAAGCCGAGCAGCCCGACCACGGCGGCGGCATGCATGGCGTGCTTGCGAACCGACTCCATGAGAGCCACGAGGCCCAGCAGGACGAGCAGGCCCCCCACGAAAGCGGGAATCAAGGCCGTGACGGAGGCGACCCCCGGACCTTCTTCCTCGACGACGGCACCGACCTCCTCCGCGGCAAGGGCCGGGTCTTCCCCGGAGCTCGACGAGCCGGTGTAACCCACGACTCCGAGGACGATGAGCAGGAGCCCGATGACGAGGGTGATCTTGGCCATGACGGAGGATGCTGAGGATAAGAAGGGGAAGCGGTAGGCCGGATCCGCCGGCAACGCGGGGGCATCTTAGCCTGGAGCGAGCATGGGGGCCCTTTTCTCCGTCCGGATCGGGCCAACCACACGACTCTTTCCATTCATGAACAGAGTCGCGAGCCTTGCCCCTGTAGGCTGGGAGCCCAACCCAACCGGAGGCCTCGCATGATGCTCAGTTCCCTGTCCTTGCTCCTGCTCCCGCTCGCCGCGAACACGACGCCGAACCACGAGGAGATCGAGCGAGCCGTGCTCGACTACGCCGAGTCCTACTACGAGGTGCGCCCGGACTACGTGGAGCGCTCGATCCATCCCGAGCTGGCCAAGATCGGCTACACCTGGCGGGAAGGTCAGTGGAGCACGCACCCGATGGACTACGACGGTTTCGTCAAGATGGTCGCGTGGCTCCAGAGCCAGGAAGACAAGCCCGCGCCGGGCCCCAAGGAAGTCGTGATCCTGGACGCCATGGATCAGACTGCGCTGGTGCAGCTCACCGGTTCCTGGGGGATCGACTACATGCAGCTGGCGCGCTTCGACGGGCGCTGGCAAACGCGGCACGTGGTCTGGCAGACCGTGCCGATCGACCCTTCGGAGGAGGCGATCGAGGCCGACCGTGCAGCGGTCGCCCGCGCAGCCCAGGACTACCTCGATGGGCTCTACCAGGCTCGGCCGGAGCTGGTCGAGAAGAGCGTCCACGCGGAGCTGGCCAAGCTGGGCTTCACTCGTAAGGAGCCTGGCGAAGCGTACGAACCGAGCGTCATGACCCGAGCCGAACTGCTCGCCATCGCCGGCACGTGGAACGCCGAGGGCGACAAGGTGGACGCCGACACCCCGGGGAAGGTCGAGGTGCTCGGCGTCATGGATCGCGTCGCCTGCGTGAAGCTCACGGCCCTGTGGGGCGCGGACTACATGCACCTGACCAAGGACGAGGACGGGGTGTGGAAGATCCGGCACATCCTGTGGCAGACGCTGCCGCCCCGGGCATCCAACGGCTGAGGTCGGGCTCCTTCTCTATATAGAAGGGCAGGCCTCGAGGCTCACGTCACTCCGTTGGGTCGAAGAAAAAGCAACCATTGGGTTGCCCATAAGGCCCTACGGACTTAGCCTAATGAGCAACCTGGAGGTTGCCTGATGGCTGAAGCAAACCAAGACCGCATCGAGAAGATCGTCGAGCTCCGAGCCCCCGTCTCGCGCGTGTGGCGCGCCCTTACCGACCATGTGGAGTTCGGATCGTGGTTCCGCGTCCAGCTCGACGGCCCGTTCCGAGTGGGCGTCGTCAACAAGGGCAAGATCACCTACCCCGGCTACGAGCACATGGTGTGGGAGTCCCGCACCGAGAAACTCGAGCCCGAACGCCTGTTCGTGTTCTCGTGGCCGCCCGGCACGGTCGATCCCGACCACTCCTACGACCCCGAGGCCAAGGTGCTGGTGGAGTTCCACCTGGAGCCCAGCCGGACGGGAACTCGCCTCACGATCATCGAGTCGGGCTTCCTGCAGTTCCACGAGTCCAAGCGCCTCGAAGTCCTGCGCATGAACCGGCAGGGATGGGACATGCAGGCCGACAACATCGCCGCCCATGTCGCCGACTAGGGCTCGCAAGCGAGGGCCGGCCCCCGTGTTCGCGGCCCTGGGCGACGCCACGCGCCTCGAGCTGGTCGCCCGCCTCAGCGACGGCGAGCGACGTTCGATCACGGAGCTCACCGAGGGTCTCGCGCTCACCCGCCAGGGCGTCACCAAGCACCTGCGGGTCCTGACCGACGCGGGCCTCGTGAACCGCCAGCGCGTCGGTCGAGAAAGCCGCTTCGCCCTTCGCCCCAGGGCCATCGGCGACGCCAGGGCCTACCTCGACCGCGTCTCCGCCCAGTGGGGCGAGGCCATCGAGCGGCTGAGGCGAATCGTCGAGGAGTGAGGCGAGGAACGTGGGAGGCTGCGCCCGGGTTGGCGTGCGCGCGGAAGGCCCCCACGTGGCTGCTCCCAAGAAAGAAGACGATCTCCGCGTTCGCCGCGCTGCCCCTCGCCGCTGGGGTAAGAGAACGCGATCCCCAACTCCCGCAACACTTCTGACCACACGTAGCAACAAGAGCGGGAGGAGGGGATCGTCGGCTTCCGGCCCGCCTCACTCCCCGACAGACACGAGCCGTCCGCCTGCCGCTCCGCCCCCTGGTCCAAGCTCCACCCGCAGGTCGGCCGCAGCGATCAGGGAGCCCCGGTGCTCCGCCGCCACGATCAGGTGTCCCCGTTCCGCCAGCCGCAGCAACACGCCGGCTAGCCGGTGCACGTCGGACTCGTGCAAGCCCGTCGCCGGCTCGTCCAGGAGCAACAGCGCCCGCCCCTTCTTGCGCAGGAGCAACCGGGCCAGCCCCAAGCGCTGACGCTCGCCCCCGGACAACTCGCTGCTTCGACGCCCCAGCGACAGGTAACCGAGCCCCACCTCGTCCAGGGCTTCGAGGCCCTGACGCAACTTGCCGAGAGGCAGGTCCTCCCGCAGCTCGTCGCAAGGCGCTTCCAGGAAGCGGGCCACGTTGCGCCCCTCCCAGAGGACCTCCAGCACACTCGTCCGATAGCGCGCGCCACCACAGTCCGAGCATGCCACGGCCAGGTCGGCCAGCACGTCCATCGCGATCTCCTCCCGTCCGCTGCCCTTGCACGCCTCACCGCGCCAGGCCGGACTCAGGTAGGAGAAGGCCGCCTTCTTGGGCTCCGGTCCGTCGACGCAGCTGTGGTAGAGCGCCTGCAACGACGGCATCAGCTCGAGCGAGCTCAACACGGTCTGCCCGACGCCGACGTCCCGCGAGCTGAGCCGCTCGTCGTAGACAGCCAGCGGAAAGTCCTCGCCTCCGTTCCGCGGTCTCTCGACCCATTCCACGCGCGCACACTCGACCGGCGCACCGGCCGCCATCGACGCCCCGAGCACGTCGAACAAGAGCGAGCTCTTCCCGCTCCCCGACACGCCGGTCAGGCACACGAAACCTGCCCCGGGTAGCTCCACATCGATCTCCGCCAGGTTGTTGGCCCGCGCAGCGACGATGCGAAAGCGTCCGGTTCCCGCAGCGGACCTGGCACGGCGCCTGGCCACGGTCCCATCCCCCCGCAGCGCCTTGGCCGTTGGTCCCTCTCCCGCCAGCACGTCGCGCGCCGGCCCCATCTCGACGATGCGCCCGCCCGCTTCGCCGGCCCCCGGCCCGACCTCGATCCAGTGGTCGGCCGCCCGAAGCACCTCGGCTCGATGGGACACGACCACCACCGTGTTCCCTTCGTCACACAGGTCCCGCAGCCGGCTCACGAGCCCCTCCAGGTCACGTGCGTGCAACCCGGCGCCCGGTTCGTCGAGCACGAAGGTCACCCCGGTCAGACCCGACCGCAACATCCCGGCCAAGCGCACCCGCTGCAGCTCCCCATCGGACAAGGTGCGGCTGCGGCGGTCGAGGGCCAGGTGTCCGAGCCCCAGGGCTTCGAGATCGCCCAGCTTGCCGCGAATCTCCGGCAGGAGCGCCGTCCCCACCGCAGCGTCTTCGCCCTCCAGCTCGAGCTGCGCCAACGCCGGCCCCAGCTCCTCCACCGTCCGTCCCAGGGCCGCCGGTAAGGTCCAGGACCCGACCTGAACCTGAGCGGCCTCTTCTCGAAGCCCCGATCCCCGGCAGAGCTCGCAGGGCTCGTCCACGAGGGCCGCCCGCCATTCCGCCGCCTTCTGACTCCCGGCCCGCCGTCGCGCCTCGCGCTCCACGAGGAACGCAAGGCCTTCCCAGGGCCCTTCGAAGCGATGCATGCCCTCGCGCTTGCCGCGCTTGAACGACCACTCGACCTCGAGGACCTCGTCCCCCGCTCCGCGCAAGGCGATCTCGCGCACCTCGGCCGTCAGCTCGGCCCAGGGCTTCTCCAGGTCGGCCGCCGAGCCCAGCCTCGCCTCGAGCGCCGCCTTCAAGGTCGCCACGTACTGCCCGTCGGCCTCGCTGAAGAAGCGCCCGGCCCGCGTCCCCTTCAGCGCTCCACCGGCCAGGGGCAGCGCGGGGTGCGTCACCAGTCGCTCTTCGGAACAGCGCGCCACGAAGGCTCGTCCTTCACAGGCCGGACAGGCTCCCAGGGTCTGCTCGCTGCTGAAGTGCGCGGCGCTCCAGCCCGTTCGCCTGCCGTTCAACCGCCCTGCCCGGGACCACAACAGACGCAGCAACGGTCCGATCTCGCTCTGGGTGGCCACGCTCGAGCGCTCCCCCGCCCGGGCTTGCCCCTGGCGCAGGGCCAGGGTCGGGCCCAAGCCCGTGGCCGTCTCCAGGAGCGGCCGCTCCGCCCGCCGCAGGAATCGACGCACCTGAAACGGAAGACTCTCGGCGTAGCGCCGCAGGGCTTCCGCGGCCAGGGTGTCGAAGGCCAGCGCAGACTTGCCGCTCCCCGAAACGCCGGCCACCACCGTCAGCTTCCCGTGGGGAATGGACACGTCCACCCCGGTGAGGTTGTGGGTCCGCACCCCCACCAGACGAATCGCCTCCGGCATGGGAACCGCAGCCCGCGCTCCACGTACCTCCGAGAGGGGCCGCAGGTCCGGCTCCACGTCGTCCCGCGTAACGCCGTCCACCACTTCCGTGATCACGTCCGCGGCGGCCCACAGGTGTCGGTGGTGGGAGATGGCGACCACGGTGTGCCCAGCCTCGACCAGCGCGTCGATCGAGCGCAGCAAGAGCTCCACGTCCGAGGGGTGCAGCCCGCGGTCCGGCTCGTCGAGCAGCAGGAGGCTCGGCCTGGCATCGACCGTTCCCAGCAGGGTCGCCAGCTTGACGCGCTGGGCCTCGCCCCGGCTGAGTCGATTCGAAGCGTGCCCCAAGCCCAGGTAGCCGAGCCCCAGCTCCTTCATCGCCGCGCACAGGTTCCGAACGGGCTCGTCGGAGGCGAAGAACTCGCAGGCCTCGCCCACGTCCATGCCCAGCACCTCGGCCACGTTCTTGCCCCGGTGCAACACCTCCAGCGTCTCGGCCGCGTAGCGCCCGCCCCCACACGCGGGACAGTCCAGCTCCACGTCCTCCATCAGATGCAGCCCGACGCGCCGGAAGCCCAGCCCCGCGCAAGCCGCGCAGCGTCCCTCCTTGTTGTTGTAGGAGAAACGCCCGGCCCCCCAGCCCCGCTCGAGGGCCAGAGGCTCGGCGGCGAAGCGCTTGCGCACCAGGTCGAAGATGCCCGACCAGGTGGCGGGCGTGCTGCGCGGCGTGCGCCCGATGGGTCGGGCGTCGACCGCCTGGAAACCACCCTGGGGCGCGCCTTCCAGCTCACGGAACGAGCCGGCCGCTCCGCCGGCGAGGGCAGGCAGGAGGGTCCCGAACACGAGCGAGCTCTTGCCGGCCCCCGACGGACCGCAGACCACGTTGAACGCTCCCAGGCGCACGTCGAGGTCCGCGTCCCGCAGGTTGTGCAAGCTCGCGCCCCGGAGTCGCAGGTGGGCGTGCCCCTCGCGCCGATTCACCTTCCTCTTCGGCGGGGCACCCAGCGGACCTGCAAGCGCCTCGCTCGCCTCGAGGGGCCCACTCCCAACGATCTCGCCACCCTCGGCCCCGGCACCCGGCCCCAGCCGAACCAGATGGTCGGCGTGCCGCACCATGTCGGGATCGTGCTCCACGACCACCAGGGTGTTTCCGAGCTCCCGCAGCTCGTCCAGCACCGTCCGCAGGCCTTCCTGCCCCGACGGATGCAGCCCCAGGGTCGGTTCGTCGAACGCGATCAGCTGTCGTCCCAGGCCCGCCGTCAACTGCGCCGCAAGCCGCAGACGCTGGCCTTCTCCGCCCGACAGCGTGCCGCTCGGTCGTTCCTGGGCCAGGTGCCCCAGACCCAGCCGCTGCATGCGCACGAGCCGAAGCTCGATCCCCGGTCGCAGCGCCTCCCGGACCGCGGACTCGGGAAGGTCCCCCAGGGCCCGCCTCAGCTCCCGCACCGGCATGGCCAGGAGCTGCGGCAAACGCCACTTGCCCACCTGCGATTCCCGCCCGGCCCTCGCCAGACGCGAGCCTTCGCACGCGCTGCAGGCCACGGTCTCGACGAAGCGCAGGATGTTCGCGTTCCGATTGCGCTCGAGCGTCTCCTGGATGACGGGAACGAGCCCGCGGTAGTAGCCCTCCTCTCGGGGCCGCGCCGTGATCCCCTCCCAGCGCATGCGCGAGGCGATGCTGTGCTTGCCGAAGGGGACCTTGAGGGCCTTCGTCCCGTAGAGCACGACGCCCTGCTGCTCGTCCGTCAACCTCTCCCAGGGCGTGTCCACGTCGAAGCCGTGGGCGCGACAGATCTGGTCCATCACCTCCACGGTCACCTGGCTGTAGACCGTGTAGCCGTTCTTCAGGGTCGGCCGCAGGGCCCCCGCGCGAATCGACCTGGAAGGATCCGCGACGATCTTCTCGGGGGCGACCCGATCCTCGAGCCCGAGCCCGCCGCAGGCCTCGCAGGCCCCGAGGGGATGGTTGAAGCTGAAGTGGCTGCGGGTCAGCTGCGTGCCTCCCGGGTCTTCGCCCTGCCGAGCGAACAAGAGCCGCAGGAGATCCAGGACCCCGCTCAGCGTTCCCACGGTCGAGCGCGAGCTGTCCGTCGCCGTCTGTTGCCCCACGACGATCGTCGCCGGCAGCCCGCGCACCTCGTCGAGCGCGGCCCGTCCCAGCTTCCCGTAGAACTGTCGCGCCCGCGCCGACATCCCGCTCAGGAAGCGCCGCTGCCCCTCCCGCACGATCGTGTCGACGACGAGTGAGGTCTTGCCCGATCCGGAAGGGCCGACGACCGCCGTCCAGCTCCCGAGCGGCAGGTCCAGGTCCACGTGCTTCAGGTTGTGCTCGTGAGCACCGCGCAGGGAGAGGACCGTGGCCATGGACGCAGCGTACTCTCTCCGGTGGTCGAACCCGCTCACCCCGGAGCCGTCAGGAAGAAAGCCCGGATGCCGGTGAGCACACCGGTCACGGCGACGGAGGAAAGGATCAAGCCCATCACGCGGCTGATCACGCTGGCCCCCCCCGGGCCAATGATCTTGTTGACCCCGCTCGCCGCCAGCATGAGGACGAGGGTGATCAAGAGCACGGCGATCATGATCGCCGCCGTCGCCACCTGCTCCACCAGACTGAAGCGCGTGCTCTCCGTCATGATGACGGCCGCCAGCATGGAGCCCGGCCCTGCGATCGAGGGAATCGCCAGCGGGAAGATGGCCGTCTCCGAGTGACCGCGAGCCAGCCTCGTCTCCGCGTCCGGCTTGCTCTCCCCGAAGATCATCGAGAGGGCAAAGAGGAACATGACGATCCCGCCCGCGACCTGAAAAGCCGACCGGGGAATGTTCATCGCGGCCAGCAAGTACTCGCCCCCGACCACGAAGGCCAGGAGCACCAGCGCCGAGACGAGGGTCGCGATCAAGGCGACGCGACGACGCCCCCGGGAATCGTAGTCCTTGGTGACCGCCAGGAAGACCGGGATCGTCCCGATCGGGTCGATGACGGCAAAGAAGAAGACGAAGGTGGAGACGAGCTGCGCGACGTACGGGTCCATCGGGGCACGATAGCAGCTTCGGGGGCGCACAGAAGCTCGCCCCCCGAGACCCGAGCCGAGATCACGGGACGGGCGGCAACCGAGCAGATAGGATGGGCGCCACGAGATCGAGGACCGCAGCTCCACCACCCCCGAAACAGCCACCCCACGCCATGGCCACCGCATCCCAGGACGAGCGCATCGCGAAGATGACCTTCGCCAGCGTCTACCCCCACTACGTGAACAAGGTCGAGAGGAAGGGGCGCAGCGAACAAGAACTACTGAAAGTGATCCGGTGGCTGACCGGATTCACCAAGGCCCAGCTCGACAAGCACATCAAGCAAGAGTCGACCTTCGAAGCCTTCTTCAAGGCCGCCAAGCTCAACCCCAACGCGTCCCTGATCAAGGGCGTGATCTGCGGCTACCGCGTCGAGGAGATCGAGAACCCTCTGACTCGGAAGACCCGCTACCTGGACAAGCTCGTGGACGAGCTGGCCCGGGGCAAGAAGATGGAGAGCATCCTGCGGTCGTAGGGCCGCGGCCCTAAGTCCACGACGGTTGCCCGGACCTTGGCGGCGAACGTGAGCCTACGGCCTCGCAAGGCACCAGGAGTTCAGCCCTCTCGTCGCCAGCATCAGCCATTCCACTCGAAGAGAACGATCTCGGAGCAGAAGGCGGGCCCCATGGCGACCATGAGCCCCGGCGCTCCCGGCGCGGGGGCGCCCTCCTCCAGCACGTCGTGAAGCACCATCAGGACGGATGTGCTCGAGAGGTTTCCGTGTTCACCGAGCACCTTCCAGGCATGGCGCACGTCACGGTCGTCGAGCCCGAGGCCCGTCCGCATCGCGGACAGGACCTTGGGCCCACCTGGGTGACAGACCCAGGAAGCCACGTCGCTCCTCGACATTCCGTGAGCATCCAGGAACGCGTCGACGTCCGATGCGAGGCGTTCCTCGGCGATGGTCGGAACGGCCGGTGAGAGCACGATGTCGAATCCGCGCTCGGAGATCCGCCACCCCATCACGTCCTCGGTGTCGGGATAGAACACTGAACGCGTATCGCGCACCCGGAGGCCTTCGATCCCCATCCGGCGAGCACGCTCTTCGCCAAGGATGACGACGGCGGCCGCTCCATCCCCGAAGAGACCCGAGGAGATCAAGTTCGCGACGGACGTGTCCTCCGCCTGAAAGGTCAAGGAGCACAGCTCGACCGACAAGAGGACCGCAACTTGATCGGGATAGGCCTTCACGTAGTCCACGGCCCGGGCGATCCCGGCCGCTCCGGCGACGCATCCGAGCCCGAAGATCGGAATGCGCTTGATGTCGCTGCGAAAGCCCATCCGGTTGGCCAGGCGTGCATCGAGCGAGGGGCTCGCGATTCCGGTGATGGAGACGGTGAAGATGGCGTCGATGTCCTCCGGCACCAGGCCGATCTTGCTCAGCGCCCCATCGACAGCCGCTTCGCCCAGATCTTGCGAGACGCGGATCCAGTGGTCGTTCGACTCACCGAAGGTGCGCGCGGAGCCATACTCTTCCAGAGGGAGCGCCAAGTAGCGTGACTCGACCTGGGTGTTGGTATGCAAGGAGGCCAGGCGCGACGCAGCGGCAGGCCGATCCGCCCAGATCTGTTCCAGCTTCTCGCGAATCTCCTGCTGGCTGTAGCGGTGCTCAGGAAATGCGCGCGATACGGATGCGATTCTCATGAAAACAGTCTCGGAATGAGGTAGGGCACTCTTCGGCGGTAGGCCTCGAAGTTCGTGCCATAGATAGCCGCAAACCGCCGCTCCTTGTAGAGCGGTCCGATTGCGCAGTAAGCACCCCAAGCGATCGCAATCGCGAGGTGATCCAGGGTCCACACCGGACCTGTCCACAGGACCAGGGCGAAGCCCAGGTAGATCGGTTGCCGGCAATGCTTGAAGAGGCCCGTCTCTGGTAGATCCGGGTAGCGAGGCCGTCGTCCGCGCCAGGCAGCCGTCCAGCCAATCCAACCGGTCTGGAGCCCCAGCCCCGCATCGAACAAGGCCTTGGCGAGGAAGATCCAGGCAGCGGCGAAGGCCCCGATGTGAATCGTCTCCACGATCCCCGCGGGCCGCCACAGGACGATCCCGGACGGCGACCAGAGACCGAACGTCAGGCCGATCTGAAGTGCGGCGACGAGCGCATAGGTGGTCGGGGACAGCGAGCTCCGGAGGTCGGCCGGTGCCAGGGCTCCCAGCACCTTCCGGCCTCGCCGGGTCAGCAGGGCCGAGTGGACCAGGGGGAACTGGATCAGCAGGACCCCGTTGACGACGGCGGCAGCGGCACCATCGAAGGGCCCGATGCTCCTCTCCATGCCCTTGAGCAGCCCCATGGCCATGAGCGCGACCGCGAAGACGAACAGGCCATGGCACGCCAGTCCGTAGACCAGCGCGAGGGCACGATGTCGTTCTCCGGTGCTCATGCCCCCTCCTTGACCAGGAAGGCACTGTATCCCGGTCCGCGCCGGGATTCCCGCAAGTGAACCGTCCAGGTGAAAGCCGTCCGCAAGAGCGCGGGTGACTCCCTGACCAGCAGCTGGACGGTCAGTCCCGATTCCCGGGCGTATTCGTGCAGCTCGTCTGGACGAACGAACAGCCGCGCATCGTGAGTACCCCGAGGTACGAGACCCAGCCCCTCCGCCACGGTGACGACGGCGACGCGGCTTCGCCAGGTTCGGTCGAAGGTGCTCAGGAACATCCGGCCGCCGGGCCGCAACAAGCGCGCGGCCTCCCTGAGAGCCGCCGCGGGATCCGAGAGATGTTCGAGCACGTCGGGCACGACGACGAAGTCGAAGGCGGCGTCGTGGAGCGGACACCGGTACAGATCCGCACGGAGGAAGCGAACCGACAGCTCACACAACTCGGCCTGTGCCCGGGCGGCCCCGATGCTGGCTCGACCGAGCGCAGGGAGCGGAAGAAGAAGGTCCGACGCTGCTCCTGGGGACCACTCGACCCTCTCGGAATCGAGGGCAACGGCGCGGTCCTCCCGCGCTACGACGCTTGGCGCAATGCATGCGCTGGTCGCAGCCATCATCACGATCAAGGCAAAGTGCTGCCCCATCATCTCGAGGCCTCCGGCTTGGAGCGGGCACGCAGGTGCACCCACACGCGGACCTCGTCGTCCATCGAGATGACCCCGAGCTTGTTCGGAACCGGAACGGCGTAGTCCGTGAGCAGCAGTGGCATTTCGCCCTGGATCACGAGCCGTCGGCTCTCGTCCACGTGCGCCGTGACGTCCATGCTGACTTCCTGGGTCACGCCCCGGATCGTCATCTGACCTGCCAAGCTTCCGGACAGGCTCTGGGTCTCCGCATGGATCTCGTGGGGCGTGAGGCGGGTCGCAACGAACGTCATGCCCGCGAACTCGTTCGCTTGAAGGTGTTCGAGCATGGCTTCGTCCCGACCTTCGAGCCCGGTATCGAGAGTGCTCACATCGACCTCGACCTGCCCTTCGATGCCCTGATCGGGACGGGAAAGATCGAGGCGAAAGTGCCCACGTACCCGGTTCGAGATGCCCGTGAAGTCGTGCAGGGTGCTCTTCGCGTCGAAGCCGACGCGGGACAGATCCTCCAGCAGCTCGAAGGTCTGCGTGCCTTCGAAGCGGAAGTCGCGGGACGGCAGCTTGAAAGCGAGAAAGCTCCGGCCTGACCTTGCCTCGCTGACGCCCACCTCGGGCATCGGCCGCTCGGCGGCTTCAGCGGCCCTTGCGTTCTCGGCCACCGGTTGTGCAGGTTCCTCGGCCTCGTGCTCGGCCATCGTTCGAGCGGGCGGACGATCCGCTGCGGCAACCCCCGGCCCGGGCGAGCCTTCGATCGACTCGAGGCGAGTGAGGACGGAGGCGAGAGCTCCTGAGACTTCGCGCGCTTCGAGCGCCAGAGGAAGGGCAGATTCCAGCTGCCTGATGCGCTCCTCGAGGCGTGCGCGCTCGATACCCTCGGAGCCGTCCCCGTCCTGCACGGCGCTCGCCAGGAGCCCGAAGTTCTCTTGAATGGAGGTGACCAGAGCATCGAGGTCACTGGAGAGGGTTTCGAGCCGGTCGTCGAGGAGGGCCAGCTCGTCGTCTCCGCCCTCCGCCGTCGGCTGGACGTTGACCTCGAAGTGTCCCTTGACCCGGTACCAGGCGTAGCTCCCGGCGACGGTCCACGCCAGGAGCGCAACCACGCCGACGGATTGCAGCGCTTTCTTCATACCCCGCCCTGTGCAACTGGCGGGCCAAGCGGGCTGAAGGGACCGCTCTTTTGCCCGTGAAGGCGCCAGCTGTGGGCTTCCCGCACAAGGGTGGCCAGGCCCGAGGCCCCTGGCAGGTCAAAGCTACCGACGCTGGACCGGTAGGAGTTACCGCTTTCGGCATGGCGCTGCCGAGTTCCCACGGCGGGATGCCCTCCAGCAGGGCAAGAGACGGGGTGCGCGCCTGGCATGCCCCTTGCACTTGTCGAGCTGTGATCAGGCGAAGAGCTGACTGGACCCGGCTTGCCCTGCTGCTGCCCTGCTTGCTCGTGGCCGCGGTCGGCAGAGGTCTCTTGAGCGTGGACGTCGAGAACCTCGCGATGAAGTCCGTGGGCACATCGACGGGCTGGCTCGCCTCGCTTCGAGCAGAACAGTTCGGCCACGATCCGACTCTCTTCCTGCTGGCGAGCCCGCGAGCGCCCGAGGTCCTGGCACCGCTCGACGAACGTGAAGTCGGCCAGTGGATCGATTCCCTGCGGGAGCGCCCCGAGGTGTCCGCCCTGCTCGACGCACCCTCTTCGAACCCGGGAGAGCACTGTGTTTCCGTCGCTCTCCGGACGGACGCGGAGGGGCGGTATGCGGCTTCCGTCGAGAGCTTGAGCGAAGCCGCACGCTCCACGGTCCCGCCGACCTACCGTATCTCGATCGGGGGAGTTCCCGCGGTCGAGGTGGCGATCGCCAAGGAGATGGGCGCGGAACGCTCCCACCTGCTTCCCATCATCGCAGGGGCCCTGGCCGCGGTGCTCCTGCTCCTCTACCGCAGTCCGGCCCTCGTCCTCGGCGCCCTGCTGGCCCCACTTGCCGGCGTGTTCTTGCTCGACGGGTTGCAGGGACTCCTGGGCCTCTCGGTGGACCCTGTTTCGGCCCTGCTGGGTCCGTCGGTCTTGACCGTGGGCGTGGCTTCCAGCGTACACGTGCTGGAGCGCTACAAGCGTTCCCTCCGAGAACAGGTCCCGAAAGCCCTGGCCAGCGAGCAAGCTGTCCGCCAGCTTCGGCTCCCTCTACTCCTGACGGTGGCCACGACGGTCGCCGGATTCATGGGCCTGCTCACGAGCCCGATACCGGCCGTGAAGAGATTCGGGCTGCTCGCGTCGGCGGGCATCGTGATCGTCGTCCTCATCACGCTGCTCTGTCTCCCCAGCTTGCTCCGTCTCCTGCACCGGCCGACCGTGCAGGATCGCCAGCCGGTTGCCGAACCGGGCGTGGGCCGCTTCCTGCCGACGCGCAGGGCGGCCATCCTCATTCTGGGGGTGTCCGCCTTCCTCGGACTGGCAGGGTCGCTCTTCCTCGCGGGAAACCGTGTCGACAGCGACCCGATCCACGTTCTGTCCGCGGACAGTCTCGCCAGACGCGATTCCATCCGCATCGCCCGCCAGCTCGGGGGCAGCGAGATCTTCGAGCTCCTCCTGCCCCCTGGAGGACCGCCCACTCCGATCGCCTCGATCCAGCTGGCGGCCAAGGTCTCGAACCTCGATGGCGTCGTCGGACCCGCAGGGCCGCCTCGTACTTCCGCACAGGGCTACCAGCTCCTGACTTTCCTCCTCGCTCCCCGAGGATCGGCCGCACGGGAAGCGCTCTTTGCCCGCAGCGAGGCCCTCGCGTCGGAGTCCGGCTGGATCGGAGCTGGAGCCACCGGGCTCTCCGTGCGCGTCGCTCGGGATTCGAACGACCTGGTTCGAGGTCAGCGGCGAGGCATTCTGCTGACGCTCGCGGCCCTGTGGTGCGTCATGTCGGTCGGATTCCGCTCGCCCTGGCTCGGGTTGCTCGGCCTGCTTCCCAACGTCCTCCCGCTCGTGATCCTCCAGGGCTCGATGGGGGCCGTCGGGCGTCCGCTCACCGTCGCTTCCTCCATGATCGGAGCCGTCATGCTCGGTCTGGTCGTCGACGACACGATTCACCTCCTCCACGCCTATCGCAAAGCCGCGGGAACAGCCCGGCAGCGGGTCGCCGAGGCCCTGGATGCCGTCTGGCGCCCGATCGTGATCACCACGGTGGTGCTCTGCACGGGCTTCTCGGCCACGTTGCTCGGAGAGCTGAGCGCGACCCGGGAGTTCGGCGCCCTTGCTGCTGCCACGCTCATCCTGGCGATCCTCGCGGATCTGCTTCTTCTTCCCGCGCTCCTCGTCTGGGCGCGTCCACGTTTGACCCAGCTGCAGAGCGGAGCCTCCACATGTATCGAGAACGCGAGTACGACGTCGTAGTAGCCGGTGCGGGACCGGCGGGCACTCATACGGCCTTGCGATTGGGACGTCTCGGCTGGAGAGTGGCCCTGATCGACCGCTGCGAGTTCCCGCGCAAGAAGCCTTGCGGTGAGTTCCTGAGCCCCGCCTGCCTGCCGCTGCTGGAGGAGGTGGGACTCCTCGAAGACGTGCTGGCGTCCGGCGCGGCGCGTGTCCGGGGAATGGACATCGTGACGTCAGGGCACCGCGCGCGTGGAGACTATCGGTCGATGGGCACCTACTCCCCCCCTCGAGCGGGTGGAATCGGGATTCGCCGTGAAGTCCTCGACCATCAGGCCGTCGAAGCGGCACGGACCGAGCCGAACATCACGGTGCTTCTCGGCTGGCGCGTCTCGGGTCCGGTTTCCGGGCCTGAGGGTCGCACGATCGGGCTCTCGGTGATCGACCCGGAGGGCAAGAGAGTCCTGCTGCGTTCCCGCTTCGTCGTCGGAGCGGACGGACTGCACAGTCGCGTTGCACGCGGCCTGGGCTGGACCGGCAAGTACCCAGGTCCCGCTCGCTTCGCCATCGTCGCCCGCTTCGAGGGAGTCGATCGTCGCAAGGAAGCGGAGGTGCACATCGTCGGCGGCAACTACTTCGCGGCGTGCCCCATCGACGATGGCTTGTTCACCGCGAACCTGGTGGTCGATGGGAATCGCCTCCCCAAGGGGTCCAGCGAGCTCGAACCCTTCTTCCAGCACCATCTTCAGGAAGCGCCGCTCCTCGCGGAACGACTGGCCGGCGCGCACCTGAGCGACCCTCTGCTGACCTGCGGCCCGCTCCGGAGCGAGAATCGCCGCTGCACCGGGCCGGGTGCCGCCCTGGTCGGCGACGCGTGCGGCTTCGTGGATCCGCTGACCGGGGAGGGGCTCTACTTCGCCATGCGAGGGGCCAGCATGCTGGCTTCGGCGCTCGACCGTGCCTTGGCGGATCCCGCCCGTGAGCCTTCGGCCCTGCGTCGGTACGACCGGGACAGAAGACGGGACTTTGCTCCGCGTTACGCTCTGGCGCGGCTCCTGCAGCGGGGCCTTCAGCGGCCAGGCGTGCCCGATCGGGTCGTCGGAGCCCTGGAGCGAATCCCGGCCCTCTGCGACCTCCTGCTCGGTCTGACCGGGGACTACCTGCCCGCGAGAGGCCTTCTCAGTCCTGGCGTGTGGCGAAGCGCGATTCAGCACGAACGCCCGGCTCCTCGGAACTTGTTCCGCTCGCTGCCGGACGGACAATGAGCCAACGATGTTTCGCTTCCGGACCCTGACCCGGCGCTTTGGCGCCCTGTACGCCGTGGTTGCGACGATCCTGGTCGGAGTCGCCGCGGTCGTGACGATTCATCTCCAGGGCATCAGCGTCGATGCCGAGCGGCTCATCGAGGAAGCGCGAGAGCAGGGGGTGACGGTCCGACTCATCACGGAGCTCGACTCCCTGCAAGCCCTGCTGGCGAGACCGGACGCGATCGATGATGGGAAGCTCCAGATTGCTCAGGAGTTCCTGGACACCACGCGTTCGGAGCTCTCGATGCTCGAAGGGGACCAGGCGGACCCCTCGCGCCCGGAGCATCAGCGCTCCGAGGATCGTATCTTCGAGCACCTATCCGCCGACCTGGAGCGTCTGAACGGAATCCTGACGGCGTTCGACCTGGCTGAGGCCCCCGCGGCCCTGGAGCTCGTTCAAAGCTCCAGGCACTACGCCCAGGTGCTGCGCTCGGAGGCGAGAGAAGAGTCCATCGAAGCGAACCAGGACCTGCAGGGTAGAGCGAAGTCGACCCGCATCATCCTCGGCGCCACCTGGGTGATGGCGATTCTCCTCCTGGGCCTGGCCCTCGGCCTGATTCAACGGGGTGTCGTGCGTCCTCTCCGCACCCTGAGGGCGGGAGCAGACCGTTTCGGCCGAGGCGAGAGCGGCCATCGCATCCACGTGGCCAACGTGGACGAGATCGGTGACCTGGCCGTGTCCTTCAACACGATGGCGGACCGCCTGTCCAGGGCACGAGAAGATCTCGAAGAACGGGTCCGGCAGCGCACGCGGGAGTTCCTCCGTGCTGCGCGCATGGCCGACCTCGGGCTACTCGCCTCGGGCATCGCCCACGAGATCAACACGCCGCTGGCTTCGATTGCTTCCAGCGCGGAGGGACTCGAGCGGCGGTTGCAGAATGGCAACCTCCCTCCCCAGCTCCTGCGCGAGTATTCGCAGGTCATCAGCTCGGAGGCCTTCCGCGCGCGCGAGATCACGAGGCGCATGCTCGGCCTGGTCCGGCAGGAGGCCAGTGAGATCTCGAGGGTCTCGCTCAGCCTCGTCGTCGAGCAGGCCGAGTCCGCACTTCGTCACCGAGCAGCGCAGCGAGACATTCGGATCGTCTCGAAGCCCGTTTCGGAGGACCTGTATGCCAATGTCAACGCGGGTGAGCTCGTTCAGATCCTGGTCAATCTCCTGGCCAATGCCGTTGATGCTTCGACGCAGGGAAGCTCCGTCGAGCTGCGGCTGGAGGTCGAGGACGATTGCCTCGGCTTCGAAGTCTGCGACCAGGGCAGCGGGATCAGCGAGCAGAACCTCGAACGCGTCTTCGAACCCTTCTTCACCACGAAAGGGCCGGGCAGCGGCACGGGGCTCGGCCTGGCCTTGGTCGGAACCATGGTGGAAGGACGCGGCGGACACATCTCCGTCGACAGCGAGGTCGGGCGAGGGAGCACCTTCCGCGTGACTCTTCCCATGGACTGGAGCAAATCCGCATGAGGACACGGGTCTTGATCGTAGAGGATGACAACGCCCTGCGAAGCGTCCTCGAGCGCGAGGTTCGCGCCTTTGGTCATGCCACCGTCGGGCACGCCACCGGCGAGGACGCGCTGGCGTTCGTCCGTGACAACAAGGTGGACCTTGGCCTGTTCGACCTGAAGCTGCCCGGCATGTCCGGTCTGGAACTCCTCGAAGCCATCCAGGAGATCGTTCCCGGACTACCCGTCGTCTTCCTCACGGGGCACGGAACGGTGCCCGATGCCGTACGGGCGATGCGCGCGGGGGCCCACGACTTCCTCGTCAAGCCCGCGCCACTCGATGAGCTGGAGATGACCCTCCAGAGGGCACTCGAGTACGGTCGGTTAAGAAGGGAGAATCAACTCCTGCGCACGCTGCTGGACCGCGATGTGGCGTCCGAGATCCTGGGACAAAGCCCGGAGGTGCATGAGCTTGTCCGCTTGATCAGAAAGGTCGCGGCCAGCGAGGCCAACGTCCTCATCTCGGGGGAGAACGGCACGGGCAAAGAGCTCGTGGCACGGGCCATACACGAGGCGAGCCCGCGAAGCGCATCGTCCTTCATCGTGGTCAACTGCGGCGCCATCCCAGCAGACCTGTTCGAGAGCGAGCTCTTCGGGCATCGCAAGGGAGCGTTCACCGGTGCCGACCGCAAGCGTCTTGGACTGATCGAGCTGGCGGAGGGCGGAACCCTCTTCCTGGACGAGGTCGGTGAGCTCCCGCTCCAGCTCCAGCCGGCGCTCCTGCGTGCCGTGCAGTTCGGAGAGTTCCGCCCCGTGGGTGGAGAGCGGACCGAGAAGGCCGATGTCCGCGTTCTCGCAGCCACGAACCGCGACCTCGAAGACGCCATCGGACAGAAGGAGTTCCGAGAGGATCTCTACCATCGGCTCTCGACCCTCAAGGTGGAAGTCCCCCCCCTGCGCGCGCGAGAGGGAGACGCGCCGTACCTGGCCCAGAAGTTCCTCGACCGCCAGAACGAGAGATCGGGGACGGAGGCACCCAAGCAGTTCTCCCCTGCGGCCCTGGCCCGCCTGGCCGACCATGAGTGGACGGGCAACGTTCGAGAGCTCGAGAACGTGGTCGTGCGCCTCGTGACCCTCGTCGAAGGGTCCACGATCGAAGCGGACGACGTCGATCGCCACGTCAAGTCAGTCGAGAGCAGACCGCGGTCCACGCTCGAGACCCTCGATCTTCAAACGCTCGAGAGATCCGCAGTCGTGCAAGCACTCCGAGCCCACTCCGGACATCGCGAAAAGGCCGCAGCCGACCTCGGCGTGGCCGTGAAGACCCTCTACAACAAGATCCGCCAGCACGGTATCGGCCCCAGAGAATGGGACAGCTGATCCGTCGCATCACCTAGGCAAGCGGCTCAGCAGCCTTCTTGGGAGCCTTCTTCCCGGCGAGCATTCGATTCTCCCACACACGGTGGAGAGCGGCCGCGCTCCCCCCACGCACCTGCCCGATCGGGGTTGCCGGACACGAAAGGCGTCCTCCTGAACTGTGGGCTAGAATGGACACGAATGTCCCTCCCTGCCTCCGATACTCGAATCCAGAGCCTTGCTTCCGAGATCTTCCAGGGTGCACTCGAGGTCGAGCTCGGCGAGCGTGAGG
>JAUIEE010000292.1 GCA_030428965.1 bacterium
CGCAGCTCGTCGTACGTCTTCTCGATCGTCCCGCCCGTCGAGATGAGCGCGACCCGGAAGCTCCGGTCCTCGATCACTGCGGCTCCTTGGCGGCGCGCGCCCGGATCTTGTCGGCGACGTCGACGACCAGGTCGTTCGGGATCGGGACCGTCAGGTTGTACTGGCTGACGCGCCAGCGCCCGTCGCCCCACAGCAACGCTCCCGACCCGCGGCACTCCCCCAGCTTGGCGTTCTGGAGCCGCTCGTCGAACCAGGCCAGCTCTCCGTCGTCCGACAGGTACACGTGGCGCTCCTGGGGCAGGTAGGTCCACCCCTTGCCCTGGGAGAACCAGGGCTCGGCGTAGTCGCGGAACTCCTGGACGCTCCAGCGCTCCTCCGGCGCTGTCCCCAGGAAGACGGCCCCGGGGGCCAGGGATCCGAGGTAGGCGTCCCCGTCCGCCACCGACGCGGCGCGGTGCCACTCGTCCAGCACCGCCTCGACCTCCCTGCGCTCCCCGCTGTCCGGACGGGCTTCGGCCAGGGGCCGCTCTCCTCGGGGCTCACGTGCCCTCGGACCGCGGTTGCCGACGGCGATGATGCACCCTCCCAGCCAACCGGCCACGAAGAGGAACAGGATGGATCTCATGGAACGCTCGTGGGCATGGGTTTGGTGTGCGGGCCTGGGATATGATGCGCGGCTCGGCCCGCCCCGTCATCCCCTCCCATGAGCGTTCTCGTCGTCCAAGGCCTCAAGAAGACCCTAGGTGCCTTCGAGGTGCTGAGCGGAGTCGACCTGCGCGTGGACTGGGGTGAGAAGGTCGGCTGCGTGGGCCGCAACGGCGTGGGCAAAACCACCTTCCTGCGGCTCCTGGAGGGCGAGGAGAGCCCGGACACGGGGCAGATCCAGCTCGCCAAGCGGGCCCGCATCGGCTACGTCACCCAGCGCCCCGAGTTTCCCGAGGGCGTGACGGTGCGCAGCTACGTGGAGGGCGGCCTGGACGAGGTCAAGCGCGTCGAAGGCGAGCTCGAAGCCGCCAGCGAGGCGATGGGAGAGGCCCAGGGGGAGGAGCTCGAGGTGCTGATGAAGCGCCACGGGGAACTGACCGCGCGCATGGAGTTCCTCGGGGGATGGGAGAGCGAGCGAAGGGTGGAAACGGTGCTGGGAGGCATCGGACTGCCCCAGAACCTCTGGGACCGCGACGCCAATCTCCTCTCGGGAGGCGAGAAGAGCCGCACGGCCATGGCGCGGGAGCTGGTCAGCGTGCCGGATCTGTTGCTCCTGGACGAGCCTACCAACCACCTCGACGTCGCGGGGATCGAGTGGCTCGAAGAGTACCTGAACAACATCGGCAGCGCGGTCCTGATGGTCAGCCACGACCGCCGCATGCTCGATCGCGTCGTGGACGCCATCGTCGAGTTCGAGCGCGGTTCCCTGGTGCGCTACATCGGCAACTACACGCGCTACGTGTCCCTGAAGGAAGAGCGCTTCGATCACGCCTGGCGTGCCTGGAAGCAGCAGCAGGACATGATCCGCAAGGAGGAGCACTTCATCCGCAAGCACATGGGCAGCCAGCGGACGGCCGAGGCCAAGGGACGCCAGAAGAAGCTGCGCCACGTCGTGCGGCTGCCGCAGCCGCACAACGACGTGCGCAAGCCGGTCATCAAGTCCGGCCTGGTGGAGCGCGGCGGCGAGCAGATCCTGGAGGCCGAGGGACTCGCCGTGGGACACCCCGGAACCGAGTTGCTCTCCGACGTCAACGTGCGCATCGGGCGCGGCGAGCGCATCGGTATCGTCGGACCCAACGGATCGGGCAAGACGACGCTGCTCAAGACCCTGGCCGGACGCCACCCGGCGCTGCGGGGCGAGATCAAGCTGGGCTACAAGGCCCAGTGCGGCTTCTACGACCAGGAGACCTCGGACCTGCGCAGCGACAGCACCGTGTACGGCGAGATTCGTCGCGACCATCCCCAGATGACCGACCAGGAGATCCGCTCGCACCTGGCGCGCTTTCTGTTCCGGGAGGACGGGGTCGAGCTCGAGGTCTCCAGTCTGTCCGGCGGGGAGCGCGGACGACTGACCCTGGCCAAGCTCGTGCTCACCGGACCGTCGTGGATGGCGCTCGACGAACCGACCAACCACCTGGACCTGGCCAGCCGCACGGCGGTGGAAGAGTTCCTGGGGGCTTTCCCGGGGGCGTTCCTGTGCGTCTCCCACGACCGCGAGTTCCTCGACCGCCTGTGCAACCGCATCCTCGAGGTCAAGGACGGCCAGGTGCGCTCCTTCCCGGGCAACTACTCGGACTACAGGAGGGAGATCCTGCGCGAGGCCGAGGAGCGCAGCAAGGAGCCGAAGAAGTCCTCTCCTGCCCCCAAGAGTGCCAAGAACAAGAGCCAACCATCGCCCAAGAGCAAGGCCAAGGCCAAGCAAGAGGCTCCGCGCAAGAGCCAGAAGCCGCGCAACCCCTGGCGTTTCAAGAAGCTCGAGGAGGAGATCATCCAGCTCGAGGACAAGCGTGAAACCATCCTCCAGACCCTCGCGACCGAAGCGACCTACAAGGATCCGGACGCGACGCGCGACCTACAGGTCGAGCTCGCGGAGGTCGAACGGGACCTGGAACAGAAGAACCACGAATGGGAGAGCTGGGCCTGAAAAGACCGGCCGAGCCCGACATGCAAGAGTTCATCGAACGCATCCGCAGAGCGATCGCCCTGGAAACAGGATTGGCCCAGGACGAGGTGAAGGTGGAACACCCTCGGGACTCGAGCCTGGGGGACTTCGCCTTTCCCTGCTTTCCCCTGGCGAAGAAGCTCCGCAAGGCTCCGCCCGCCATCGCCCAGGATCTGGTGGCCGGTCTCGCCATCGAAGAAGTGAGCGCCGAAGCGGCCGGCCCCTACGTGAACTTCCGCATCGATCGGGCTGCCCTGGCGCGCTCGGTGCTGGAGCGCATCGAGGCCGAGGGAGCCCGCTACGGAGGCTCGGACGAGGGCGCGGGCAAGACGGTCGTGATCGACATGTCCTCCCCCAACATCGCCAAGCCCATGCACGTCGGGCACCTGCGCTCGACGATCATCGGCGCGGCCCTCCAGCGCCTGCACGAGTCCCTCGGCTACCGCACCGTGGCGATCAACCACATCGGGGACTGGGGCTCCCAGTTCGGCAAGCTCGTGACCGCCGTACGCCGCTGGGGTGACACGGTCGAGCTGGAGAGCGAACCCATTCGCTCCCTGCTGGCGCTCTACGTGCGCTACCACGAGGAGGAGGAGAGCGATCCGACCCTGGCCGAGGAAGCCAGTCTGGCTTTCCAGGAGCTCGAGAGCGGCGAGGAGGGCGAGGTGCGCAGCATCTGGAGGCACCTGACCGAGCTCTCCCTCGAGGAGTTCGACAAGATCTACGGGCGCCTGGGGGTCACCTTCGACTACGTGCGCGGCGAGGCCTTCTACGAACCCTACCTCGACCAAACCGTGGAGCGCATCCGCGCCAGCGGCATCACGGAGGAATCCCAGGGGGCCCTGATCGTCTCCCTGGAGGAGGTCGGGGACAACATGCCGCCCTGCCTCCTGCGCAAGACCGACGGCACCACGCTCTACGCCACGCGCGACCTGGCTGCCCTGTTCCACCGCTGGGACGAGTTCGCCTTCGACCGCGCCCTGTACGTGGTCGGCTCGGAACAGCGGCTGCACTTCCGCCAGCTCAAGGCCGTCCTGACCCGCATGGGCCTGGAGTGGGAGCCGCGCATCCAGCACGTGGACTTCGGCATGCTGAGGCTGCCCGAGGGCAAGCTCTCGACCCGCAAGGGCCAGGTGATCTTCCTCGACGAGCTCCTGGACAAGGCCGTGGCCGAGGCCCGGCGCATCATCGCCGAGAAGAATCCGGATCTGGGGGAAGCCGACGAGGTGGCCGAGCAGGTCGGCGTGGGGGCCGTGGTCTTCCACGACCTCAAGAAGGAGCGGGTCAAGGACGTCGTCTTCGAATGGAAGGAGGTCCTGTCCTTCGAGGGAGAGACCGGCCCCTACGTCCAGTACAGCCACGCCCGGATGGCCTCCATCCTGCGCAAGGCCGCCGAGAGGGCCCCCGACCCGGCCGCCCGGGTCGACTACGCCCTGCTGGAGGAGGCAGCCCCCCTGCTGATCCGCATGGGCCGCTTCCCCCAGGTGGTGCGCAGCGCCGCGGAGGAGGGTGAGCCCTCCACGATTTCGCAATACCTGCTGGAGCTGTGCCGGGAGCTGAACAGCTGGTACGTCCAGAACAAGGTCCTGGGGGAGGACCTCTCCCTCACGGCCTCGCGACTGGCCCTTGTACGGGGCGCCAAGATCGTTATTAGTAACGGCTTACGTTTCCTGGGAGTGGCAGCCCCCGAGGAAATGTAGATCGCCCCTCAAGAAGGGTCGAACCCCAGTCGAACTAGCAGGTCCGCGCTTCCCGGCCAGGTCCCCTCAGGGCGGGTTGCGCATGAGGAGGAGTCCGTGATCGAACGCCACATTCGAGACGTTCCCGACTTTCCCAAGCCGGGGATCGTCTTCAAGGACATCACCCCTCTTCTCCAGGATCCCAAGGCCTTCCAACGCTCGATCGAGGGCATGGCCGGGCGCGTCGCCGACTTCGAGATCGACGCGGTCTGTGGCATCGAATCCCGGGGCTTCATCTTCGGTGCGGCCCTCGCGGCCCACCTGGGCAAGAGCTTCATACCGATCCGCAAACCCGGCAAGCTCCCCTGGCGAACCGCCACCGAGTCCTACGAACTCGAGTACGGCACCGATACCATCGAGGTTCACACCGACGCCGTGGAGGAAGGTCAGCGCGTCCTGATGGTGGACGATCTGCTCGCCACGGGCGGCACGATGGAGGCTGGCGTGAAACTCATCCGGAAGATCGGCGGGGACCCGGTCGCCTGCGTGTTCCTGATCGAGCTGGACTTCCTCAAGGGGAGGAACAAGCTCCGCGGAATCCCGGTTCACGCCCTGGCGCGATACGACCAATGACCCCTGCGCGGTAAGCCCAAGGACATGAGCACCAAGAAGAAGGCGGTCAAGAAGGCCGGGAAGAGCGCCAAGAAGAAAGCGGCCAAGAAGGCGAAGACCACCGTCAAGAAGGCGGCCAAGGCCAAGGCGAAGAAGAAGGCGACCAAGAAGGTCTCCAGGAAGACCACCTCCGGTCGGACCAAGGCACAGGCCAAGTCCAAGGCGGGCGGGGCCAAGACCACCAAGGCGGCGAAGACCAAGAAGGTCACCAAGAAGACGACCAAGACCACCGCCTCCAAGACCTCCAAGACCAAGAAGGCCAAGGCCACGAAGAAGACCACCAAGGTCGCGGCCAAGAGCTCGAAGAAGGCCGCCAAGAAGACCACCAAGCCCAAGGGACCTACCCCCATCGAAGAAGTCGACACCCAGGAGCTCTGGGTCCTCTACCGCAAGCAGGCGGCCAAGAAGGGTCCCGAAGAAGCCCGCAAGCTCGAAGCCCTGCGCAACACCCTGATCGAGCGCCACTACCCGCTCGTGCGCTACATCGCCGAACGCCTGCTGCAGACCCTACCCAAGTCCATCGAGCTGGACGATCTCATCAGCGCCGGCTTGTTCGGACTGATGGACGCCATCCGAGGCTTCGACGCCAGCCGCGGCATCAAGTTCAAGACCTACTGCTCGACCCGCGTTCGCGGGGCGATCCTCGATCAGCTTCGCTCCCAGGACTGGGTTCCCCGCCTCGTCCGCCTCAAGGCAAGCCGCATCGAGCGCTCCCTGCAACGGCTCACGGCGGAATACGGGCGTGAGCCCACCCACTCGGAGCTCGCCAAGAGCCTCGAAATGGATCACCAGGACCTCGTCAAGGAGATCCAGGACTCCCGGGCCAAGACCATGTTCTCCCTCTCGGAGAAGTGGGAGGACGACGACGGTTCCGTGGAGAAGGTCGAGGTGCTCGAGGACAAGACCGCCATCGATCCGGTGCGCGAGCTCAACCGACGGGACCTGATGGGCTACATCACCCGCTCGCTCACCCACAAAGAGCGCTTCATCATCGAGCAGTACTACCAGTACGGCCACACCATGCGGGAGATCGGAGAGATGCTGGCCCTGACCGAGAGCCGCGTCTGCCAGATCCACTCCAACGTGATGGGACGCTTGAAGGGCCTGTTGGGCCAGAAGCACGGCTCGCTCTTGCGCTGAGGCGCCTCTCCCCGGACGGGGAACCATGCCCTCCCGCGAGAATCGCATCGAGCGCCACGACACGGTCGATTCGACCAACGAGCGCGCCTTCGCGGCGATCGAGACCGGAGCAGCCAGCGCGGGGGACGTCCACGTGGCCCGGGCCCAGACCCAGGGACGCGGGCGTCGGGGCTCCCGCTGGGAGAGTGCCGCGGCCGAGGGGCTTTACCTGAGCCTGATCCTCTTGCCCGACCGTCCCATCCAGCCCGCGGCCCTCACCATGGGAGCCGGCCTCGCCCTCTGGGACGCTCTCCGGCCCCTCGACATCGCGGGTCTGCGCCTGAAGTGGCCCAACGACCTGCTCGCCGGCGATGCGAAGCTCGGCGGCATTCTTACCGAGACGCAATACAAGGGGCGCGACGATATTGTCGTTATCGCAGGGCTGGGGCTTAACGTGCTGTTGCCTGACCGAATCGATGAC
>JAUIEE010000293.1 GCA_030428965.1 bacterium
CGATGGGAAGGGGCGCAAGGAGCCTCAGAGCTGAGGGGGAGAGCATGGAACCATTCATGGGGTGCCTTGGAGGATGCTGGAAAAGGCCGCCTCGGCCGAAGGAAACCAGCGTGCGCTAGCAGAGGGAACAGCTTACCAGGGAAACCAGTCCTCTCGCGCCGGGTGCCGAACGTGCATTCACGGAACGATCAGCTCACATCGAGCATCAGCGCGTTGCAAGCGCATGCCGGAGGGGGATGCGTTACCGTGCTCGTTGTGACGATGGGCTCCGTTAGATTCTCTTCCTGAAGAGCGTCCTGCGATCGATCCGACTCGCTCTGCGGGTTTCCACCTACTTGGTCAGTCCCAAGCCCCGCGTCCCTTGGAGGGAATTGGGGACAAGCTTCTCTTACGCGGCTTTCCTGGAGTTTCCCGAAGGGGCTGATCGGGGGTTGGCGTGGCATCTCCTTGCGCGGGTGTTCCCGCGCACTCGGACCTGTCCCCCTGGAGGTTTCTCTGCCGTGTCCTGTTCGCCAGCTTGCCGGCCCTCGATCTACCCTCATGATGCCCTAGGTCTGGATCGGACCTGGTCGTCGAGGAGTTCGGCTTGCGGAACGATGGGCTCGGGACTGCGCCCGCTCGTCGCGATGGAGCCCCAGCACGCTGGGAAGGCACGTTGCTACAATCGAAGTCCCTTGGAACCCGAGCACGTCACGACCCTCCTCGCTCGCGCGGCCGAAGGTGATGCCGCGGCCGAAGGCGACCTCTTGAACGCTCTCTACGGAGAGCTCCACCGGCTCGCGCGGGCGCACATGGATCGTCAAGATCCTCGCCACACCCTGCAGGTCACCGCTCTCCTGCACGAAGCCTGGCTGCGCATCGACCTGGGCCGCGGCGAATCCTGGTCCGGTCGTGAGCACTTCCTTTGCTTCGCCTCGCGGGCCATGCGCAGCGTCCTCGTGGACCACGCCCGCAGGCAGAGCCGGCGCAAGCGCGCGGCCGACGGCGAGCGCCTGCCCCTGGACGTCGTGCTCCAATCCCTCGGAGAGAACGCGCCCGACGTCGTGGCCTTGGACGACGTCCTGTCCGCTCTGGGGCGGCGATCCCCCGAGCTGGAGCAACTGGTCAACCTGCGGTTCTTCGGGGGGCTTTCGATGCCCGAGGCCGCGCGTGTTCTGGGACGTTCGGTGTCCGGGGTCGAGCGCGACTGGCGCGTTGCGCGCACCTGGCTGCGGGAGGCGCTTTCTCGCGATGACTGACGGGCAGAAAGCAGGGGCGGGCGAGCCCGGGCAGGTACCCGGTTCCGCGCGGCCCCTCGATCGACTGTTGCCCTTGCTCGAGGGAGTCTTCGGGTGCGACCCCGCCGAGCGCGAGGCCTGGCTGCTCGAAGCCTGCCCCGATGACCCCGCGCTACGCATGCGGGTGCTGACCATGGCAAGCTGCGAGGACGCCGGCGACGACTTCCTCGAGCCCGGGACGGGGCCGGGGAGATTGTTTCAGCCGGAAGTCGGCCAGAACGTGGGGGCCTGGCGACTGGTGCGTCCCATCGGACGCGGGGGCATGGGGGAGGTCTGGCTCGGCGAGCGTGCGGACGGGGCCTTCGACATGCACGTGGCGATCAAGCTGCTGCACTTCGGGTTCGATGCAGCCATGTCCGAGCGCTTCCGGCGGGAGCGTCAGGTTCTGGCGGATCTCGATCACCGCGGCGTGGCACGCCTGCTCGACGGTGGTGTGACCGACTCGGGCATGGCCTACCTCGTCCTGGAATACGTCGAGGGGGTGCCGATCGATGTGTACTGCAGCGAGCGCTCCCTCCCGGTGAGGGAAGTCCTGCGACTGTTCCTCGCCGTGTGCGCAGCTGTCCAGCACGCCCATTCGCGGCTGGTGGTGCACCGCGACGTGAAGCCGGCCAACGTTCTGGTCACTCCTCGAGGGGAGCCCAAGCTGCTCGACTTCGGGATCGCCCGCATCCTCTCGGACTCGGCCGGAGCGACCCGTGCCCTCGATCGCCTGGGAACCCCGCGCTACGCCAGTCCGGAACAGGTCACAGGAGGACCGGTTTCGACCGCGACGGACGTGTACTCGCTCGGAGCCCTGCTCTATCACCTGCTTGCCGGTCGACCTCCGCTCGACCTCGATTCCCAGGACACGCTCTCCTGGGCGCACAAGATCGCACGGGAGATTCCACCGCGTGCCAGCCGGGTGGCCACGACCAAGCGCCGCACGCATCTCGCCGGGGATCTCGATGCGATCCTCGCCAAGTCGCTGAGCAAGGAACCTTCTCAGCGCTACGGATCCGTCGAGGCCCTGGCGGCGGACGTGCGTCGTCACCTCTCCGGGGTGCCCGTTCGGGCCAGGCCGGGATCGGTCAGGTATCGGTTGCAGCGCTTCGTTCGCAGGAACCCTGTTCGTGTTGCGGGGGCGCTCGCGCTGGGGTGCGTCGTGCTCGGCTGGGCCTCGAGTGCGACCTGGCAGTTCCTGCGAACGCGCGAGGCGTTGGCCCATGCTCGCAACGAACGCGAACGTGCCGTGGCAGCGGAGGCCCAAGAGCGCCGAACACGTACGGCATTGGAGCAGTACGCCGGCTCGATCCTCTTCGGCGTGCACGACGAGATTCAACGCCTGCCGGGGGCCACGCGGGCGCGGGAACGTCTCATCGAGCTGACGATCGAGCACTTGCAGTCCCTTGAGAGGCATCAAGGTGGGGGGAGAGCCCCGGCGCGGTACCTGGCCGAGAGCTACCAGAGGCTCGGTGATGTGCAGAGCTCGACCGTGCCCTTCGGAAACTCCGCGTCAGCGCTGGTCAGTTACGAGGAGAGTCTGCGCTGGTTGCAGGTGTTGGAGGAAGCGGTGGACCGCCCGCCCGACCTGGATGCGCGTCGGGCGGCGTTGGAGATCAAGGTGGGCGCGTTGCTCGCGGATCTGGGCAAGGTGCAGGCGGCGACCGGGCGCCTCGACCGGGCCGAGGAGGCTCTGGGCCCGGGGCACGATCTCTCCGCCGTGGCGCTGGAACTCCAACGCGGAGACCTGGCAGCCTCGCGCTCTCGGCCGGAGGAGGCCGACCAGGCCTACCGGCGAGCCCTGGCCCTGGCCGATGCCGGAGTCGCGGCCGGTGCGTCGCCCGGGCGTGCCTGGCGACGGGACCGTGGTCTCGTCCTCGAGCGTCTCGCCATCGGGCTCCAGGTCCGTGGGAAGTACCAGGAGTCCGAGGCCATGCACCGGGAGTGCGTCCGCGAGTGTCGCGGTCTCGTGGAAGCGTGGCCCGGCGATGCCCAGCTCGCGGGGGACCTGGCGCGGGCCCTGGCCAACCTGGGGGCGCTCCTTCAAAACGCCGGCAAGTTCGACGAAGCTCTGGCGCCGATGGAGGAGAGCTGTGCGTTGTTCCTGCCTCTGGTCGAGGTCGATCCCCACGACTCTTCTCTCCGGGGGCCCCTGGCCCGCTGCCTCTCGAACTGGGCCGGGGTCCTGAAGGAGTTGGATCGGGGCGAAAAAGCCCTGGAAGTGGCCCGTGAGGGTCTGATGCACGCCCGGCTGGTTGCCGAGGGCGCGGGCGAGAATCCGCAGGCGCAGCTCGTCCTGGCCACGGCCCTGTACGACGTGGGGCGCTATGCGCGGGAGCTGGGGTATGCAACGCTGGCCGCCGAACACCTGGAACAGGCGGAGACCCTGGCTGCCGGGTTGTCGGCAGGTGCCGAAGTGCGGCGACTCCGAGCCGACGTGGCCATGCAGCAGGGGTACGACGCCCTACGGCGAAAAGAGCCCTCCCTGGCTCTGGCCTCCTTCGACAGGGCCCACCGCTTGTTCGGGAGGGTGATCGACGACGATCCCGAGAACGCGCACTGCGCCCGATCGCACATGGTGGCCCGTTCCTGCATGGGGGTTGCCGTTCGTACAGAAGCGCTCGAAAGGTCCGGCAACGAGCGCTATTCGCTCCTGGAAGAGGCACGCGACGCCTTCGTCTGGACCCTGGAGCGTCACGCGGAGCTCGAGAGGCTCGGGTATACGCGCCCCCGCGACGCGCGGGCCGCCGAGCTCTTCCGCTCCGACCTGAGACAGGTGGAAGAAGCCCTGGCCGATCTGGATGGAGAGCCGGCCGCGGATCGACGGCTGGAATGAGGCAAGAGGTCCCGGGGTAAGGATGACCCCGGGCCTAGTCTTGAAGGTGGCCCTGGAATCGGCTCGCGAACCGACTCGTGCCCCGGGCTACTTGCGCGTGTAGGTGATCTCCATCGTCTTGACCGTGTCGTCGCCGCCCGAGGGGTCCGGCGCGTGCATCTCGAAGATGCGCGTGTTCTCGTCGGGGTAGCGCGTGACGTGCTTTTCCCGGGTGGGTTCGCCGGTCATCGGGTTGCGGCCGCGGACGTCCACCTTCATGGTCCGGGTCGATGCGTCGTACGTCCCTTCCATGTGGGTCATGTGGGAGCTGATCGTGTCGGTCCAGACTCCAACGAACTTCTTCGTCTGGGTGTCGTAGCCCATCGTGGCTTGACCCTGGAAGCGCGTGCCCATGATCTCTCCGTCGAAGTGGGAGACCTGCCACATCTCGCCCAGCATCTCGACCCGCTCGGAGCCCGCGGAGACCATCGGCGGAAGGTTCCCCGGCATGAAGAGTTTGCACTCGGCATTCCACTCGCCGACGGATTCAGCGAGCCAGGTATGCATGTCGGTCGGCTGGGCAATGGGCAAAGTCGTCGCGGCATCCTCCTGACGAAGGGCGATGGCGCTGCCCACGAAGCCGAGCACGAACAGGGTCAAGGGAACGAAGAACTTGATTCTCATGAGGGGTACTTCTTGAGTGGTTTGCCCGGCACTTGTGTGCCGGGCTGCGCGAGGTAGCAGGGTAATCGGACGGATGGAGCCTGCGTGGCCCGAGTTCGGCGAGAGCAGGCCGGCAGGGGCTCAGGGGGTCCTGGTTTCTGTCAGGTTAAACGTAGATAAGCAATAAGGAGGTGTCTTCACTCCATGTCTCGAGCCACCCGATAAGGGTTTCCAGGGGGTGCCGCCATCGGTACCGAAGACGGAAGGTTGTTTCGCCGGGGGGCGAAACGAAGGTGAGGAGTCGACTTTGTTCGACAGAAGTTCTTTCAGGTCCACGGTGCGGACACGCCGTGGGCCTCTATCGCGGAGCCCTGGTCAGGCTGGCATAACGCTGGTCGAGGTGACCATGGCCATCGTCGTCCTCGTGGTCGTTCTGGTGCTTTTCGCCAGGACGATCGCGGCCTCCTCGCAGGCATCGGGGACTCATCACGAGATCGCCCTGGCCCAGGCAGGCGCCCGTAGCATCTTGGAGACGCTTCAGGCCTCCGACTTCGAGGACATCTTCGCGAACTACAACGGGCTCGAAGCGGATGATCCGGGCGGGCCGGGCTCGTCGCCCGGGAACGGGTTTCAGGTCCTGGGGCTCTCGCCCCTGCCGGCGGATGCCGACGGAATGGTGGGGGAGATCGTGTTCCCATCGCCCGCCGCATCGCCAGGGCAGCTGATCGAGAGCCTCTCCGATTCCGCCCTGGGAACCCCTCGGGATCTCACGGGCGACGGTGTGGTCGATGATCTCGACCACTCGAGCGACTACCGAATGTTGCCGGTCGTCGTCCGCTGCCGCTGGAACGGGCGGAACGGCCCGGCGCGTTACGAGCTGCGCACGATCCTGGGGGACTTCCAGTGAGGCGGCTAAGGCTAGCGGCTCGGCCCTCTGGAAGCCGGAGCGGAATCACCCTGATCGAGGTCACCGTGTCGGTCGTGATGCTGAGCCTGGCCATGAGCTCGGCCATGCTGGTGGCCTCGCAGACCCACGACTCCTTCAAGAGGTCGAGTGCCGTGGCCCACGTCGAGGAGGACCTGCGCCGGACCATGGGCCGGGTCAACGAGGAGCTGCTGGGCGTCGTTGCCGCGAGCCTCTGGCCCGTTCCGGAAACGGAGTTCGGCGCGGAGGACTTCGAGTATCAGCTTGCCGTGGGGGCTACCGCCGGCGTTGCGGACTGGGGACCGCCCCGCCGTTTGGCCTTCGAGTACCAGTCCGGCGAAGTGGACGACGGCGTGGACAACAACGGCAACGGACTCGTCGACGAGGGAATCCTGGTGCTGGAGGTCAATCCGGACGAGCCGGAGGAGACGCGGGTCGTACTGGCCACGGGGGTGGCCGAGTACCTCGAGGGGGAAGTGCCCGATGGAGACGACGACAACGGGAACGGGGTGACCGATGAGCGGGGCTTCAACGTTCACCTGTCCGGAGAGCTGCTCTGGATCCGGCTCTCGCTCCAGGCTGTGGATGAGGACGGCAACCAGATCACGCGGTCCATGGAGACCGCTTTCAGGGTGAGGAACTAGAGCTATGAGCCTACGAAACGTTTGTTGTAACGGACCCAATGGGAGGCAGAGGGGCGCAAGCCTGATCGGCGTCGTCCTCTTCATGAGCCTCCTCATGGGGCTGGCTCTCACGTCCCTGACCTTCCTCAATTCTTCTTCGAAAGAGGTGCGCCGATCCAGGCTCGATCTGCAGGCACGTCTGGTCAGCGAGGCCGGTCTGAGCCAGGCTCTGGTCAGCCTGGAGAACGGAGGTTCCGGTACGCTGGGATCGAAGGAGAACCCGGTGCCCTACGGCAGCTCGTCGTTCTGGG
>JAUIEE010000294.1 GCA_030428965.1 bacterium
CGAGGCGGCTCAGTGGTCACGCCATGCCCATCGCCGTGGTCGCCGTGATCGAGTTCGATGTGCTTCAACCCCGGTACTTTGTTCTCAGTCGCGCCCCAACTGTCGAGCGTCTGGGCATCGATCAACGTAGGCAGGATGGCAATCGCCACGAAGGGGAACGGCACGACCGCCAGGAACACCACGAACTGCTTCTCAAACTTCAAGTGCATGAAGTAGACCGCGATGAGCCAACCCTTGTAGAAGGCGAAGAAGAGCAGGCCGCCCCAGAGAGCCATCTTGCCCCAGTCCCACCAGACGCCCCCGGCGTAGCCCCAGAGGACCTCGAGCGCCGTCAGGATGAACAGGGAAAGGAACACCTTGTCCGCGTTGAAGTGTTTGCTGTCCGACATGACTTGGGGCGGTCTAGAAGAGGTAGACGATGGTGAACAGGAGCACCCAGACGAGGTCGACGAAGTGCCAGTACAGTCCGGCGAGCTCGAGTCCCAGGTAGTTGTTGGGGGAGTACTTGCCCCGCGCCGCGGCCACCCAGGCGCAGATGAGCCAGATCACCCCCACCACCACGTGCGTGCCGTGGAAGCCCGTCATGATGTAGAAGGTCGACCAGAAGATGTCCCCCTGGGGCAGGGCGCCGTGGGAGACGAGCTCGAAGTACTCGTAGACCTGGATCCCCACGAAGAAGCTGCCCCCCAGGATGGTGAGGCCCAACCACTTGAGGATGCCGGCCTTGTCCCCCTTCGACGCCGCGAAGAGCGACTTGACCATGAGCCAGGAGCTCGTGATCAGGACGAAGGTGTTGAAGGCCGTGAGGTCCACCGCCAGGCGCTCCTGGGGATTGGGCCATTCGCTGGCCGCGGTGCGCAACACGATGTAGGCCCCGATCAGTCCGCTGAAGAACATGACCTCGGTCGCCAGGAAGAGCCAGATGGCGAACTTGCCGCGCTCGACCGGGGGACCTGAGTCGTAGTCGTAGACCGGGTGATGGTGGAGGGGCGCGTCGATCGACGGATCGTACGCAGCGATGGATTCACTCATCGGATTCAGTTCCCGAGGACCAGGGAGACCACAGGATCGGAAAGGGTGAGGGTAAACAGGAGGGGCAGGTAGAAGAGCGAAACGAAGAGCACTGCCCGTGCTCGTGTCGGAGTCTCGCGCCAGGCGAAGGCCGCGGAGGCCACGACGTAGAGGATCCCCAGGAACAGCGCCCCCAGGGTGTAGGTGATGCCCGCATCTCCACGCACGCCGGGCAGCAGCGAGACCGGCAGCAGGACCAGGGCGTAGAGCAAGGCCTGGCGACCGGCGACGCCTTCGGAGCCGGGCAGGCACGGCAGCATGAGCATGCCCGCCCGACGGTAGTCCTCACGGTACAGCCAGGCGATCGCCAGGAAGTGCGGGAACTGCCAGGCGAACAAGATGCCGAACAGCATCCAGCCCCAAGCGCCGGTCTCGCCGGCCAGGGCAACGTACCCGAGCAGGGGCGGCATGGCGCCGGGAATCGCGCCCACCACGGTGTTCAGGCTCGAGTAGCGCTTGAGGGGCGTGTACACCAGCGCGTAAGCGGCCAGGGTCGCGAGGGCGAGGAAGGCCGAGAGCAAGCTGTAGGCGACTCCCAGCCCGGCCACGCCGACGATCGCCAGGAAGGCCGCGAAGGGAATCGCGGCGCGGGGGCTGATTCGTCCGGACGGCAGGGGACGATTCTGGGTGCGTGGCATGAGACGGTCGAGGTCCCGCTCCAGCACCTGGTTGAACACGCCCGAGGCTCCGGCCACGAGGGTGACGAACAGCGCCGCCAGGAGCGCGCTCATCACGCCGCTGTCGGGCCCGGCCGCCAGGAGCCCTCCCGTGAACGAGGCCAGGAAGACGAAGGAGGCGATGCGCGGCTTGCACAGCTCGATGAAGTCGGCCAGCACGGACACCACCGAACGTCGCTCCGTGGAGACGGCGGCGCCGGGAACGTAGGGGCCCAGAGAGAGATCGGGCTTCATCGGGCGGCCTCCGGCTGCGCCTCGGCGCCGGCCAGGGAAGCATCCGGAAGGCGGCGCGGTCCGCCCCGGTGGACGCCGATGGCCACCAGGGTGCTCTGGCACAGGAGCAGACCGCCGACCAGCACGTGGGAGACCGAGAAGAGCCACTCGAGCGGCCCGACGCTGCCGGGTCGAAAGCCCGCCCAGGCCATGCCGCCCAGGAGGACCTGAACGAGCAGCAGGATGCCGAGCAACCGACCCGCGCGGCGCAGGGGAGCCGGGGCCTCACGGCTCCATTCCAGGCTGCCCAGCCTCTCGGCCAGGCCGCCGATCAAGACCAGGACGAGCAGGGCTCCCACGGCGTGGACGACGAACAGGCCCGAGCTGGCCGCGGTCGGACTCGGTCGCAGGGAGTGACGATACCAGGCGCCGAAGAAGATCTGGGCGTAGACCGCGACGGGCGCGAGGAAGGCAAACCAACCGAGCGCCCGGGGAGCCGCCGTGGGCAGCATGCGTCCGGGGGCAAAGCGCGGGGAAGCCAGGAGCACAGCCGAGGCCAGGAGGGCCCGGACGGCCTGGGCCAGAGCGCCATGCAAGAACGCCAGGTCGGGGCTGTTCTCGAGCACGCGCAGCCCCCCCAGGGTTCCCTGCAGGCAGACGGCGGCCAGGGCACCGGTGACGGCCAGCTTCGTCCCGCGCGAATGGGAGCTACGCCAGGCGCACAGGGTCGCCGCCACGGCGAACAACCCCACGGCGATCCCGCACAGGCGATGGCTGTGCTCCACGAAGGTGCCCGTGTCGCGGAACCAGTCCTCGACCGGGAAGAAGAGCAGGAAGTGCCCCTCGGCGATCCACCACCCCTCGACGGCCATGCCGGCCCCCAGGGTGGTCACCGATCCTCCGAAGAGGACCAGCGGGACCGCAGAGAGAAAGGCCAGGAGCGAGAGACGAAACGTCCACACCCCGCGGGGGCGACGCTGACCGTCCATGCTCCTGGGCTCCATCCCGAATTCGCTCCCCTAGACCTTGGCCGCCTGGGGCCAGAAGTCCTCTTCGATCTCGGGCGAGCTGAACTCGTACGGACCCCGGTAGACCTCGACCTGCTTGTCGAAGTTGCCGTGTCCCGGCGGCGAGGGCGTCTCCCACTCGAGGCTGTTCGCCTTCCACGGGTTTCGACCGACGCGCTTGCCCCACCAGATGCTGTGGAAGAAGTTCACCACGAAGAAGATCTGGAAGCCGAGGAGGGCGAAGGCGCTGTAGCTGATGAACTGGTTCAGCGGCTGCAGGTGGGCGTAGGTCTCGTAGGCGTAGGGATCGGCCGTGCGGCGCATGAGCCCGGCGATGCCCAGCTGGTGCATCATGTAGAAGACCGCGTTGGTCGTGATGAACGTGCCGACGAAGTGAATCTTGCCCAGGGTCTCGTTCATCATCCGCCCGAACATCTTCGGGAACCAGTGATAGATCGAGGCGAAGATGCCCAGCACCGAACCGGCGAACACCACGTAGTGGAAGTGCGCCACGATGATGTAGGTGTCGTGGATGTAGATGTCCACGGGCGTCGAGGCCATCCAGATGCCCGAGAGCCCGCCGATGATGAACATGGAGACGAACGCGCAGGCAAAGAGCATGGGCGTCGTCAGGTTGATGCGAGAGCCCCACAGGGTTCCCAGCCAGTTGAACACCTTCACGGCCGAAGGCAGGGCGATCATGATCGTGGCCGTCATGAAGACCAGGCCCACCGTGGGGTTCATGCCCGACATGAACATGTGGTGTCCCCAGACGATGAACCCCAGTCCGGCGATGCCGGCCATGGAGTAGGCCATCGGCTTGTAGCCGAAGATGGGCTTGCGTCCGTGCACCGCGATGATGTCGGAGACGAAGCCCATGGCCGGAAGGACCATGATGTAGACCGCCGGGTGGCTGTAGAACCAGAACAGGTGCTGCCACAGGATCGGGTGACCGCCCGATGCGGCTCCGAGCTCCTCGGGACGCTGACCGTTGATGACCACGTCCGGAGGCGTGAAGAATCCGGAGTCGAACACGCGGTCGAAGAGCTGCATGAAGCTGGCCGCCGTGAGGACGGGCAGGGCGAACAGCTGCAGCAGGGCGGAGATCAACAGGCCCCAGATCGAGAGCGGCATGCGGAAGAGGGTCATGCCCGGGGCGCGCATCTTGACTATCGTGGTCACGTAGTTGACCGCCCCCATCATCGAGGAGACGCCCACGAAGGTGAGCGAGAGCAGCCACAGGTTCTGACCACTGAGACTGCCTGGCGCCGCGGCCTCCACGGTCGAGAGCGGTGGGTAGGCCGTCCAGCCCGCGGCGGGGCCGCCCCCCTCCGCGCCGAAGGCCATGGCGATCAGGACGATACCCGGCCACCAGAACCAGTAGCCGAGCATGTTCAGCTTGGGGAAGGCCATGTCCGGCGCCCCGATCATCAGTGGGATCAGGAAGTTGCCGAAGGCCCCGGTCAAGAGTGGGATGATGACGAAGAAGATCATCACCGTCCCGTGCATCGTGAACAGCATGGTGTAGCCCTCGGGCGTGGCCACACCGCCGGTCTCGGGGAACAGGACCTTGCCGATCAACGGCATCTCGGTCCACGGGAAGGCCAGCTGCCAGCGAATGCCCATGGCGAGCAGTCCGCCGACCAGCAGCGTGACGAAGCCCGTGAGCATGAACTGGATCCCGATCACCTTGTGGTCGACCGAGAAGATGTACTTCCTCAGGAAGCCCAGCTCGTGGTGGTCGTGACTGACGTGGACGGTTCCCTCGGGGTCCAGCCCAAGGGGACGTTCCTGCGTGGTTGTCGAAGAGCTCATCGATAGATTCCTAGTCCAGCGAGCCGTTGCTGCGCAGTTCCTCGCGTGCACCAGCCAGCCACGCGTCGTATTCGTCCTGGGGAAGCACGTGCACCTTGCCGGCCATCTTGTAGTGGCCCCATCCGCAGAGCTCGGCGCAGATGAGGTCGTACTCCCCCACCGCCGTGGCCTCGAACCAAACGGGGATCTCCATGCCCGGCACCGCGTCTTGCTTCAAGCGGAACTTGGGGACGAAGAAGCTGTGCAGCACGTCCCTCGAGATCAACCGGAAGACGACCTTGGTGTCGACCGGGACGTACATGTCGTAGGGCGTCTCGACCACGTCCATGCCGTCGAAGTTGCCCTCTTCGTCCGGGTAGCGCGCACGCCAGTCGAACTGGCTGGCGTACACCTCCATCATGGGTCGGTCGGGGGAGTACGGCTCGTCCGCCTCGGTCCCGTCCGGCATGTCGATCTTGACCGCGTTCCAGGCCCCCATCTGGGAGAAGGCGATGAACACGAGCAAGAGCGCGGGAACCGCGGTCCAGATCATCTCCAGCGTGTGGCTACCGTGGCTGAAGGTGGCCTTCGAGTCGCGCTTCTGGCTGTACCAGAACAGGCAGTACACGAGCACTACCTCGGTCAGCACGAAGGTGATCGCCACCATGGTGAGGATCACGTTGAACAGGTAGTCGATCTCTCCCCCGTACGAGGAGACGTTCTCGGGAAACCACCATCCGTGGTCGTCCGCGGTCACGAACGTCCAGACGCCCAGGATCGGGACAGCGAGAAAGAGGGCCGAGATGAAGACTCGGAAGAAGAAGCTCTTGAGGAGGCTCATACCAACTGAAGGGAGGTTCTGGCCCTAGTGGCCGTCGGCGGAGCTGTGGGAAGACGCGGAATGATCCGCCACGGTCATCGGCTCCGTGGCCAACGAACGGACGAAGAAGACGAGATCCCAGATGTCGTCTTCGGTCAGAGGACGTTGATTGCCGTCCTCCTCGGTGATCTGCATGCCGAAGTGCTCGGGCATCGGGGTGCCGTTGATGCCCGAGTAGATGCGACGGTAGATGTCGATCGGTCGGCGGCCGAAGCGGTAGACGCCGCGCGTCAGGTCGCGCGGGGCGATCTCGTTGCCCCAGTCGTCCTTGACCCGCTCGACTTCGCCGGTCTCCGGGTTGGTCTCGAAGGCGGAGGGCCCGCCGCCGCGGCCGTCCGGTCCGTGACAGCTGGCGCAGTTGGCGCCGCGCCCCTCCTCGCCACGGAACAGCTCCGCACCGTGGGCGATTCGCTCGGGGCTCGCCTCGGGCACGTCACCGTCGAAGGCGACCAGGTTGTCGGCCGCCCCTTCCCAGCGCTCGTGGACGAAGCGGTAGGTCTCGAGGATCGCTTCGATACCGCCGAACTTCTCGTCCGGGTCGAAGTCCTGGGCCAGCAGGATCTCGGTCTCACCGCGCATGGACAACAGCCGCACGTAGTCCGCCAGCCCGTGCAGCTGAGCGTCCGAGAAGCGTCGGAAGGACGGCATGGCCGTGGTGTAGATGCCCTCGGCCAGGATGCGGAACAGGTCGTCGTGCCGTGGGCGCGCCTTGTTGCCCAGGGCCGTGAACTTGAAGATCCCGTTGCGATAGTCGCGCGGACGGGGGTTCAGGAACTCGGAGGTCGAGCCGTCCCCTCCCCCCGACGTGCCGTGGCAGTGGGCGCACTGCTGGCGGTACATCTCCGAGCTCGTGGCCAGGGTCGGATAGTAGCTCTCGAACAGGTAGACGGCCTCGGAGCGCCAGCTGCCGGGCTCACCGTCGTCGTCCTCGTAAAGCGCATCGTCG
>JAUIEE010000295.1 GCA_030428965.1 bacterium
AACATCACTTCCTCGATTGGGTTGCAGGGCGGGCAGCTCTTCATCCTGGCCAGTCCGGAGGAAGACGAGAACCAGTGGCGCGAGCGAGGCCAACGGGCCTGGGCGGACAACCCCTCGCCCGAACTCGAAACGACACGGCGCATCACCATCGCCCGCGCCGAGCGGTTGGAGATCGTCTACAGGATGCTCGAGGCCCCCAACCTCACCTTCCGCTTCGAGCAAGGTCCCCTACCGGCTCCTCCCCCGCACGTCGTCCGCCTCGCCTCCCAGGGCGGTTCAACGGAGCCCTGGGGACCTGGGGTCACGGTGGAGTACCTCCTGCTCGAGCATGCCCGCATTGCGGACGAGAGCTCGGACGGTGTTGCCGCCCAGCTGCGCAGCTTCGACATGCCGCGGGCCCTGGATCCCTCGCAGTACGCGCCCGAGGTGCGTGACTTCCTGACCCAGTGCGATGGACTCTCGACGCTGCAGGAGATCTCGGATCGACTGGGCTGGACGCTCACCCAGACACGAGCCCTGATCGGTCAACACCTGCGGGCCGGCACCCTGCGCCTGACCCAGGCGCGAGAGATGCTCGCCGCGGCTCAACGCGAGCTGCACCAGAGCCGCCCGGGTCGTGCCGCCAGCCGCCTGACCGGCTGGGTGCGACGCTCGGCCTACGGCCCGGCCCCGTTCGAAGAGGCCCAGCTGCTCATCGCGGAATGGGAGGAGGGCCAGCTGTCCTCGGCGGTCAAGCGCATGGAGCCGCGCGACGCCCGCTCCATCGCTCGCAAGCTGGACCACGCCCAGCAGGACAGCAACGCTTCCCGCTCCCGCTGGCGCACCCTCACCACGGACAACAAGGCCGACGAGATCGCCTGCCTGCACGAGGTCTCCCTGCGCCTGGTTTCCTCCGAGGAGCCGGACGCGCGCACGTTCCAGGACCTCCTGCACCTGGCCCGCAACTTCCAGGAACGCGGCAACCCTTCCCGCGCACGAACCCTGCTGCGCCTCGCCACGAACCACCTGCCGGCCCGCCTGGGCACCCGCGTCGAGCTGGGCAAGCGCATGCTGGCCTCCGGGCTGGAGGAAGAGGGCAAGAGCTGGCTCCTGGAAACGGCCCGGGAGTTGATCCAAGCCGGGGATGCCGAGCGCGCCATGGTTCCGGTGCGCGCCATTCTCAAGGCGGACCCCGAGCACGAAGAAGCCAACGCACTGGCGGAAGAAGCCAAGACGGCTGCCGTGCGTCAGCGTCGTCGGCGCTGGAACATCCTGGGGGGAACCACGATCGGCGTGCTTCTTTCCGGAGCCGCCGTCGTCAAGTTCCAGTCCCACCGCGAGATGAGCAACCTGCTCGAGGTGGTCGAGGGGCACATCGACGACCCCGCCATGGCGCTGCAGATCCTCAACAGCTCGTTCCCGGGGGACGAGCGAGTCCCCATCCAGGAGATGCGCGAGCGGCTCGAGGAAATGAGCTCGGTCAAGACCTCCGAGCTGAGGCGCGCGTGGCTTACCCGCTTCAGGGAAGTGGAGGAGGAATGCCTCAACGGCGATCCGATCCTCTGCATCCAGCAGACGCTCGAGCTCGAGCCGCCGCCCGGGCACCAGGGCTCACCGGATACCTGGCCCGAGCGTCAGGACTTGCTCGGCGCCCTGGCCTCCAGGCTCGGCGACCGTAGCGCGGAGCTCGATCTGGGGGTGGATGCCGGCCCAGAAGACCTGAAGAGTGAAGCCAGATTGGCCAGCCTTCTCAAAGAGGTGCTGGTTCTGATCGATCCGGAAACCGCCAAGAACGAAGTGCTTTCGTTCCGCTTCCGGGTCGCCGAGCTCCATCAGGAGATCCTGGATCGCCGAGAGGATCGCACCCAGGAACGGGACGTCCTCAGCGCCCGAGCCCGGGAAAAGAACCAGGACATCCTGTTGGCCACGGCAAGGGCCCACGACAGAGCCGGAGACCTCGAGAAGTCCTTGGCTGCCTACGACGAGCTGCTCGAGAGTGATCCGCACCTTTCCCAGATCCCCGCTCTGCAGGAGGAAGTGGGCAAGGTCCGCGAGCACTGGTCCGCGGTCTCGAGGGCCACCGAGCTCGCCCGGGCCGGACAGCACGAAGAGGCCCGGGAGGTCCTGCAGGAGTCCTGCGAGAATCCCGAAGAGCACCTTCTCCCCTGGTCGATCACGACCCGCCCCGCGGGCGCGCAGGTGCGGTTGGCCGATGGCAGTACACGCACGACCCCCTTCGACGCCGAGTCCGCCATCGGACAAAGGGTCGAGCTCTCCTTCGAGCTCGAGGGCCACTACCCTCGCACCGTCACCTTGGACTTCCCCCAGGATGTCGCCCTCGACCTGAACCTGCTACCCGAACGCTCCTGGAAGGACGCGGCCCGGGTCCAGGCCCTACCCGTCGCCGTCGGGGATGATCATGTCGTCGCCGACCGCCGCGGAAACCTCGCGCGGCTGGATCGGAATTCGAAGGCTCTTTGGGAGACCAAACTCGAGACGCTGGGTGGCATTCGGCGCACTCCCATCTTCCTTCCGGAGCTGCCCGGCAAGCTCCTGGTTCTGACCGAGGACGGTGAAGCCTGGCTGCTGGACTCCAACGACGGTGCGCTCGAAGGCCCCGTAGACCTGGGTTCGCCTCCGACGCTGGGCCCGATCCGAACCCGCGGCGGCGTATCCGCCGCCTTCGCCGATGGGCGCGTGGCCGTATGGAACGGCAAGCTCAAGCCGCGCTTCTTCAACGCCGAGGGCATGCTCTCTCGCCCCGACGTATCCCCCGAGGCCGGCGTCGTGCACGACGCCAGCATGGTGGACAAGCGGGCGGCCCTCGACATCGGCAACGAGCTCATCTGCGAGGCCAGTGGCTGGAAAGCCATCATCCTCTCCGATGCCTTCCGTGTGGTCGGCCCGGAAGGGCGCGGCTTCACGGTTTCGCGCACTGGCCCCTGGGAATACATCGCCTGGGAGGCCCCCAAGACCACGATTCCCCTCGGGCGACTCTGGGTCTCGGACGCGAAGGGACTGCGCTCCTACGTGCCCCACGAGGCCAAGACCGTCACCTTCGATTAGGGGCCGAGGACGTTTCCCCGGCCCCTGGAGATGCGCGCGCTAGATCTCCTCGGCCCGCCAGGGAGCGGAGATCCTACGGGTCCCCAGCTCGATCAGCTGAAAGCTCCAGCCTGACTCTCCTCCGTGCCCAAGCCCCGAAACAGGGACAGGGGGAAGCGGGAAAGAGACCTGGGCCAGGCCGTTGCCATCCAGGTGAACCAGGGGCAAGGGTCGCGATGCGAGGATGCTGGTCAACCAAGGATCGTTGCGGTCGAAGTACCAACGCCCCAAACCACCGAAGCGCGAACCGAACGCTCCTGCGTTGCCGGCCATGAACACGATGCAGGTCGAGTTCGGGGTCCCGCGGAACTCGAAGTCGAGGGTCCCACTGGCGCTGGACTGTCCAGGACTCCCCGCCAGGAACGGGCGCCCCCCGCCACCGTCCCGGTAGCTCAGGGCGTTGATCTCCGCCCCGCCGAGCCCGATGTCGTCTTCCTCCAAGACCCAGGCCGGGGTGGCACCGCAGGAGAGGACCGCTCCATCGAACGCGCTCGGCGACTGGAACGCGACCCAGAGCTCACCATTCACCCAGTCGATGGCCTGGACGTCATTGATCGCCGTCTGCAGGCCTGTCACCGCCGTGTAGCACGCTTGCACGTCCTGTTCGAGCATGACGACCTCCACGACACCGCTCACGGCCAGGCGCAGGACGTCTCCGTCGGAGACGTCACCCAGCACGGTACCGGCCACGTCGGCCTGCAAGGAGAACAACAGGCGCGACTGGTCGTCGAAGTCCACGGCGTCTACGTCGATGTTGGCCCCTGGCACGCCCAGGGCCGTGGCCAGGTCGGCTTCAGACAGGAGCACGCGGGTCCCCCCGCTCGAGTCGAGCTCGAGCACGTCCCCGTCCAGGAAACCGGCCTGGTCCGAGAGCAGGGAAAAGGCCAGAGCGGATGCGCTGTCCTCGGAAACCCCTGGCTGGTGGGCGTAGGCGTCCACATCGCTGGGTACGAATCCGGCCATGGCCAGGAAGTGCCCACTGGAGAGGTGCATCTGAGGTGCCCCTCCTCCACCGGCGAAGACCATGTCTCCGTCCGTGAAGTCCGTTCCCGAGACGTCCTGGCTCGTGGAAAGAACCACGGCCGGGGTCTGGGCCAGGGCGGGCGTCGAAAGAAGAAGGGAGAAGGTGCCGAGCCCCAAGGCGCGCCAACCTCTCCGCCGCGAAAGCGAATCGATAGAAACGAATGTCATCTGGTTACCTCCAAGAGCGACGACCGCCTCCGGGCCCGGGGGTTGCACCTCTCTCCTCGAAAACCGCAACCTCGCCGCCCCATCGCCCAGGTCGTAGGATGCCCCCATGCGCGTTCCCGTCCTCGCCTGGATCCTCGCCGCTGCCTGCACCACGGCCCCCGTCGAGGCCCCCGCCCAGACCGTGCACCTGCCCGACGACTGGTCGGATCTGGATCCCGTCGCTTTCGAAGCCTGGCTCGACGGAGAGCTTCCCCTGGGCCGCCCGACGGAGCTCTCCGAAGAGAGCCTGTCCGCACTCGCCACCTCCCTGGCGGCCCATCCCCAGAGCGCCCTGCGCAGCGCGATCGTGCTCGGACGATCCGAGACCGACGCTGCCCTGCAAGTCCTGGCCGAGCGCCTCGAGCAACGGGTCCCCCACCCCGATCGCAACGCCGACGCCGGGGACGTGACCGCCGCCTTCGCCCTCTTCAAGGGTTACCAGCGCTCCCCTGGCCCGCGCAGCCGACTGCTCGGCCTGTTGGAGGCCCTCGCCGTACCCGGCTCCCCTCACCCCGACCTCGAGGTGCGCGTGGAGTGCGCCGGCGGCGCCCTGGCAGGGGGGCGAGAGAGCGTGGTGCCCTTCCTGCTCCAGGTGATCCGCATCGGCACCTGGGACGGCCAGCAGCAGGTCACCGACTTCACGGCCTCCGCGACAACGGCCTGGGCCAGGGATCGCGCCGCTCGGGCCCTCGCGGATTACTGCGGCGTCCCCTCGGACTACCGCGCCGACGGATCGATCCCGGACCGCCAGGCCCACGCCGATCGCCTCGAGCAGCTGTGGCGAAGCTCGCGAGGAACCCCTCGCCCCGCGGGGGCCCCATCTCCCACCCCATAAAGCTGTCGGCCCTCGCAATCGGGGCTGCAAGCCGCCTAACTTGTGGGTCGAGTCCGGGGTGGGAGCCCCAAGTAAGGCGCTCGAAGACGACGCCAAGGAGCAGCAGGTATGGAGGTAGGTGGGTTGCCGCGGAACAGGATGGCCGTCGCCCGGTGGAGTGAACTCGAAGATCGCCAGCCGGCCTATGCCCTGGTGGCCAACGTCGATCTCGTGGTCACGCGCTACGACGAATCCGTGTCGGTTCTCTATGGCCGCTGCCTGCATCGGGGCGCGCTCATGGCCGACGGACACGTCCAGGGCAACAACCTGATCTGCGGCGTCCACAACTGGGACTACCGCCTCGACACGGGCGTCAGCGAGTACAACAACGAAGAGGCCCTGCCGCGCTTCAAGGCCTGGATCGATCCGGAGAGCGACTCGGTCTTCGTGGACGAGGACGAGGTGCGCGCCTGGGCCCGGAAGAACCCCCAGGCCTACGACCGCGACACCTACATGGGCCTGTACGCGGACCTGCACGGCGCCCCCGAAGAGCCGCATACGGCCTACATCCAGGAGCTCGCGCGCACCGGACTCAAGAACCTGGGACACCACGGAACCGTATCCGCCATGGGTGTGCCCTTGACCGAGCTGCCGCGCTGGGACGACCTGCAGTTGCTCACCGCCCAGCTGGCCCGCAGCCCCCGGCTGGAAGACGAGCCGGTCGGAACGGACTTCGTGCTCGGCCCCCGGGCCGCCAAGCCCCTGCACTTCGACATCCCGCTCTTCGTCAGCGACATGAGCTTCGGGGCCCTGAGCCAGGAAGCCAAGCTCGCCCTGGCCCGCGGAGCCGAGCTGGCCGGAACCGGAATCTGCTCGGGAGAGGGCGGCATGCTGCCCGAGGAACAGGCGGCCAACTCGCGCTACCTCTACGAGCTGGCTTCCGCCCGGTTCGGCTGGGCGTTGGACAAGGTGGCCCGCTGCCAGGCGTTTCACTTCAAGGCCGGCCAGGGCGCCAAGACCGGAACCGGCGGCCACCTCCCCGGAAGCAAGGTGCAGGGCAAGATCGCCGAGGTGCGCGGCCTGGAACCGGGCGAAGCTGCGATCAGCCCCTCACGTTTCCCCGATCTGGACGGCCCCGAGGATTTCAAGCGCGTGGCGGAAGAGGTTCGCGAGGCGACCGGTGGCATCCCCATCGGATTCAAGATGTCCGCCCAGCACATCGAGGCCGACCTGGACTTCGCCCTCGAGGTAGGCGTGGACTACGTGATCCTCGACGGTCGCGGAGGTGCGACCGGAGCCGCCCCCACGATCTTCAAGAACAATATCTCGATCCCCACCATGGCCGCCCTGGCCCGGGCACGGCGCCACTTGAAACGCAAGAACGCATCCGATGTGACCCTCGTCATCACCGGCGGGTTGCGAACCGAGTCGGACTTCGTGAAAGCCCTG
>JAUIEE010000296.1 GCA_030428965.1 bacterium
CCATCGTCAGGACGACGAGGGTGAACATGGCGACTCCGAGGAAGACCGTGCTCACAGCTGGATGCCTCCGAAAATCATGAAGCCAAGAGACATGAGGCCGGTGGTGATGAAGGTGATGCCCAGCCCACGCAGGCCTGGCGGGACGTTGGAGTACTTGAGCTTCTCGCGGATCGCGGCCAGGGCGATGATGGCCAGCCAGAACCCGACGCCCGACCCGAAGCCGAAGACGAGCGACTGCAGGACGTCGTACTCCCGCTGGACCATGAACAGGGAGCTGCCCAGGATCGCGCAGTTGACGGCGATGAGCGGCAGGAACACCCCCAGGGCCGCGTAGAGCGCGGGGGAGAAGCGGTCGATGGTCATCTCGACGATCTGCACCACGGCGGCGATGGTCGCGATGAAGGCGATGAAGCCCAGGAAGGACAGGTCGATCTCGGCCGCCTTCTCGGCGCCCAGGGCCCAGGTCAGAGCGCCTTCCTCCAGCAGGTAGTTCTGAATGAGGGCGTTGATGGGGGTCACGATCGTGAGCACGAACACGACCGCCAATCCCAGGCCGTTGGCCGTTTCGACCTTCTTCGACACGGCCAGGAACGAGCACATGCCCAGGAAGAAGGCCAGGGCCATGTTCTCGATGAAGATGGCCTTGATGGCGAGGTTGATCAGTTCCATGGCTTCAGTCCTTCTCCTGGATCTCGGGGGCCAGCGAGCGCTGGACCCAGATGAACAGCCCGATCAGGAAGAACGCTCCGGGCGAGAGAACCATCAGACCGTTGGGGGTGTACCAGCCTTCGTTGCGGACCGAAGCCAGGACCTCGTGGCCCATCACCTTGCCGCTGCCCAGGAGCTCCCGGAAGAAGGCCACGTAGACCAGGATCAGGCTGTAGCCCAGGGAGTTGGCGAAGCCGTCGAGGGCGCTCTTGAGGGGAGGGTTGGCCATGGCGAAGGCCTCGGCGCGACCCATGACGATGCAGTTGGTGATGATCAGGCCGACGTACACGGCCAGCTGCTTCGAGACGTCGAACAGGAAGGCGCGCATCACCTGGTCCGCGATGATCACCAGGGAGGCGATCACCGCCAGCTGGGTGATGATGCGGATGCTGCCGGGGATCCGGTTCCGCAGGGCCGAGATGATGAAGTTGGAGCTCGTCAGAACGAACATCAGGGCGGCGCTCATGACGAGCGCCGATTCCAGCTTGGTCGTGACCGCCAGAGCGGAGCAAATGCCGAGCACCTGCAGCGTGATCGGGTTCGCGACGTGCAGCGGGTCGAGCAGGATCTTCTTGGTTTGCTTGTCCATGGGAGCGCACCTACCGGGCGGCCTGGGCCTTGAGGAAGGGGCCGTAGCCGTGTTCTCCGAGCCAGAGCTCGAGCATCTTGTCCACCCCGACCGTCGTGATCGTCGCCCCGGACAGGCCGTCGATCTGGGACTCGGGGTTCGACTGGGGCGCCCCGGCCTTGAGCACGTCGAGCGCGAGCGTGCCGTCTTCGTTGAAGGGCACCTTTCCCGGCCACTGGGCCTTCCAGCCCGGGTTGTCGACCTCGCCCCCGAGCCCGGGGGTCTCGCCGTGCTCGTAGTAGGTGATGCCGACCACCTCGGACAGGTCGCGCTCGAGCGCGATGAAGCCGTACAGCGTCGTCCACAGGCCGTAGCCGTGGATGGGGAGCACGACCGACTCCTTGCCCTCGACGTTGACGAAGTAGACCTCGAGCTGGTCGGGCAAGCGCTTGACCTGGGTGGCCCGGTAGGCCGAGGAGTAGTCGGGGGTTTCGGTCGAGACCTCGGGGTCCTTGGCGGCCTTGCGCGGGTCGAAGGAATCGGGATCCACGTCCAGCACCTCGCCCGTGCGGCGGTCGATCACCTTCTGCTCGATCTTGGCGAAGAGTTCGGCCACTTCTTCGGGGGAGACCTCCTGGCCGGCCTCGACCAGACCTGCGACCTGCACGATCTGCTTGGCCATGTCGAGGCGCTTGTTCTCCTCCTGGCGCGGCTTGAGCCCCACGGCCAGGGAGGACACCGCGGCCGAGCACACCAGGCAGAGCGCCACGATGAAGGCGATGATGTAGGAGTTACTGAAGTTCAAGGCGGACCTTCCTGCGCTTGATGTTGGCCTTGGTGACGTAGTAGTCGATCAGGGGCGCGAACACGTTCATGAAGATGATGGCCAGCATGATGCCCGCCGGATAGGCCGGGTTGAGGACGCGCACCATGACGGTGAGGGCACCGATCATGAACCCGTAGATCCACCGGCCCAGGTTGGTCTGGGCCGCGGAGACCGGGTCGGTGGCCATGAAGACGCTGCCGAAGGCGAAGCTGCCGACGACCAGGTGCCAGGCCGGGCCGATCGAGGCGTAGTGGGTGGGGTCGGAGCTGAGGGCGTTCAAGAGGACCGTGAGCCCGCACATTCCGAACAGGCACCCCAGCATGATGCGCCAGGAGCCGATGCCGCTGAAGATCAGGATCGCGGCACCGATCAGGCAGGCCAGGGTAGAGGTCTCTCCGATCGAGCCCGGAATCCAGCCCATGAAGGCGTCCATCCAGGAGATCTGCAGGGTGTCCTGCATGCCCGCCATGTTGTTGCCGTTCCCGAAGAAGTAGCCCAGGGGCGTGGCGCCCGTCGCGCCGTCGATCCAGTCCTGTGCGTAGGATCCCGAGATCCAGACCCGGTCGCCGGAGATGTCACCGGGGTAGGCGAAGTACAGGAAGATGCGGGCGGTCAGGGCCGGGTTGAGGATGTTCATCCCGGTGCCGCCGAAGACCTCCTTGCCCACGACGACGCCGAAGGCGATGCCGATCGCGACCTGCCAGAGGGGAATGTCGGGCGGCAGGGTCAGGGGGAACAGGAGGGAGGTGACGAGGAAGCCCTCGTTGATCTCGTGCTTGCGTACGGCGGCGAAGATGGCCTCGAGCGTGCCGCCGACGACGATGGTCACCGCGTAGATGGGCAGGAACCGCAGGGCGCCGTAGAGGAGGGCCTCGAGGTGGCTCGCATCGCCGGGTCCCAGACCCCAGTCCGTGGTCGCGCGCTGGAACTGGAAGCCCACGTTCCACATCCCGAACAGCGTCGCGGGGATGAGGGCAATGACCACCATGATCATGGTGCGCTTCAGGTCGAGGCCGTCGCGCACGTGGGGGCCCGATCGCGTCTTCTGCCCCGGGGTGAACAGGAAGGTGTCGGCCGCCTCGAAGAGCGGGTAGGCCTTCTCGAGCTTGCCGCCCTCGAGGAACAGGGGCTCGAGCTTGTGCAGGGCGTCGCGAAGAAACTTCATCTCAGCCCTCCTTCTCGATCGTGGTCAACATGGAGCGCAGCCATTCCGTTATCGGTACCTTGCAAGGGTCGACGAACTGGCACAGCGCAAGGTCCTCTTCGCCGAGTTCGAGCACGCCGAGCTTCTCCGCCATCTCGAGGTCCCCCGAGGCCAGGGCCTTGACCAGCTGGGTGGGCAGGATGTCGAGAGGCATGACGGCTTCGTAGACGCCGATGGGGACGATGGCCCGTAGGCTGCCGTTCGAGTCCGTGTCGAACTTGAAGCGCTTGCGGAAGAACTTGTCCCAGACCGCGTTGGTGAAGGTGAAGCGTCCGCTGACGGGCAGGGCCCATCCCAGGAACTCGCGCCCGACCTCGTCCTCGAGCAGCGTCAGCTGAGTCGCGTAGCGGCCGAGGAAGCCGGTGGGGCTGTTCGGCTTCGCCTCGGGCCCATGCAGTGCCGAGCCGTTGACGACGCGCGCTTCGCGAGCACCGCACTCCCCCTGGATCAGGATCTCCGTGGCCGCCCCCGGACGGGTGCGCACCAGCTTCGGCTCGGTGGCCTCGGGGCCGGTGATGGCGACCACGCGCGTCTTCGGACGACGGCCCGTCAGGAACCACTGGCCCATGTCGGCCACGTCCTGGACACCCACGTACCACACCGCCCGCTGGGCTCCCGCCGGGGCCAGGTAGTGGATCGAGGTGCCCGCGGTTCCGGAGGGATGAGGCCCCGCGAAGGTGGTCTCTGTGACGCCCTCGGTTCGGCACGGACCCCAGTCGGCCCCGCTGGCGGTGGCCAGGTGAACCTTGCCGCGGGTGAGCTTGGTCAGGGCCATCAGGCCCGCCTGGACTTCCGTCTCGCGGCCTCGAACGACCTCCCGCAGGTCCGGCGCGAGGGGGCTCGAGTCGTGGGCCTGGACCACGATGGCGAACGGGTCGTCGCTCGTCTGCGCCACCTTGTCGAAGGGGCGTCGGCGCAGTGCGGGCCAGAGCCCCGATCCGGCCAGGGAGGCGCTGATGGCTTCCCCGTCGGCCTTGGCCAGGTCCAGGGGCTGCGCCGGGACCTCCGACTCGTAGTCTTCCGCCTGGATGACGACCGCCAGGACCGCGCGTCGCTCGCCCCGTTCGACGGACTGCACCTTGCCCGCCGCAGGGGAGGTGTAGAGCACCGATTCGTCACGGCGGTCGCAGAACAGGGCGTCCCCGACCCGCACGGAGTCGCCCTCCTGGACGAGCATGCGGGTCTTGATGCCGCAGGACTCCTGGGGAAGGAGAGCGACTTGCCGAACATCGAGTCGGTCGACGACCCCATGGGATGCGAGCGAGCCATGGAGGGGGACGTCGAGGCCGCGCTTGATCGTGATCGTGGCCATGCGGGAGAGCCTCACCCTGGGGGCGGAGGACAGGGTCGGGGTTCTTGCGGGAACAGTCCTGGAACGTCTGGGGGCCGCATCGCGGCGATTGAGCGCAGCATCCTAGCGGCTGAAAGGGGCGAGGAAGAGTCGCGGCTCGGGGTTTCCTTCCTTACTTGCGGCGAGGTCCGTCGAGCGATCTCCGCGAACGCACCTCCGGGCGCGCCCCGTGGCCGTTCCTGTCGGTCCTTCCGCGCCCGTCGCCCAAGGGCCGGGTGGGTCCGGGGTCGGATGCGATTCCCAGGACGAGGAAGCAACGAGCGGTGCTCAGGGCCCGGGAAGAGAACCTGGACAAGTCACGGGCTCGGACGACCGGTCGGGAAGCTTGCGCCGCACGACGGGCCCGGATGACGGCTCTAGAGAGGCTCCTGGGAGACCTGGAAGGCCACGCCCCGCTCCTCGAGGTACCCCAGGATGGACCGGTAGGTCTCGAGGTCCGCGCCGATGAATTCGGGCGGGACGATGCCCGGACGCCGGAACGTCCCGTTCAGGACCAGGCGCGCCACGGCCGCGCAGGGGTAGCCGGTGGTGCGGGCCATGGACGAGAAGCCGCGCTCCCGATCGAAGTGGTCCTCGAGGTCGAAGGTCTGGCGGACCTTCTCGCCTCCCCTGACCCCTTCCGCCGTCAGCCGCATCACGGTGACGTCGTAGTCTTCCTTGCCCTGGTGCCACTGCTGGCGTAGGAGCTGCTCGGAGATTTCCCGCGGTCGAAGCAGGACTCCGTCGACCTCGCGCTCCGGGTCGAGGAAGCCGCTGGAGGCCAGGAGCTCCACCTGGGCACGGTGACCGGGGTAGCGCAGGGTGCGCTCCATGAGGTTGGGGATCGAGTCGATGGCGAGCAGGGTGCGCAGGCCATCGGTGTTGAAGGCCTCCAGGGTCCCCACGTTCGGAAACTCGAGCTCTTCGGGCTCGGTCAGGGCGGGAACGGCCATCACCTTCCCGTCGCGCACGATGCGCGCGGGCCTGGTATACATCTCGATCACGTCCGAGGGCGAGTAGGGAGCCTTGTAGTTCCAGGGGGGCTGGGGCTCTTCGGGCAGGCCGCCGACCAGGCAGACGAAGGAGTCGATGCGCTCGAACTCGTGCTGGATGCGCCCCAGGACGAGGTTGCTCAGTCCGGGGGCCACGCCGCAATCGACGACCGCGGTGCGGCCCCGCTCCTTGGCCAGGGCGTCGAGCTCGAACGGGTCCTCCTCGAAGAAGGAGATGTCGACCGCGTCCTTGTCGCATTCCAGCACCGTCCCGAGGGTCTCGAAGCCCATCCAGCCGGGTACGGCGCCGACGACGAGATCGAAGGGGGCGACCAGCTCTCGCAAGCGTTCCGAGCGGCTCAGGTCGGCTTCCAGGAAGGTCGGCGATCCCTCGGAGGAGAACAGTTCCGCGCGGGCCGGATCGCGATCGGCGACGGAGACGGAGAGGCTCGGATCGCTGGCCAGGTCGTGGGCGATGACGGAGCCCACGCGACCTGCACCGAGCACGAGAACGCTTTGCTTTTGTGCCATGGCCTTGGGGTACCACATCGTCGCTGACATCGCTAGCCGGGCGACGTGGAGTCGGATCGGTCCACGGGGGGCTCGCGGTCGCACCTGACGGCGCTAGGATCGGGACCCCTCCGGGAGCATGAAGACCTACGTCGAGATCGAGAGCACGGGCGTCCCCATCAAGGCCTGGGTGGACGGGGTTCCGATTGCGGAGAACGCCGTCGAGCAGCTGCGGAGGACAGCACGGCTGCCCTTCGTCCATCGGCACCTGGCCGTCATGCCCGATGTGCACTGGGGGATGGGGGCGACCATCGGCAGCGTGCTTCCGACCCTGGGCGCCATCGTCCCGGCCGCGGTCGGTGTCGATCTGGGTTGCGGCATGTGTGCCGTGCGGACGAGTCTCGTCGCGCGGGACTT
>JAUIEE010000297.1 GCA_030428965.1 bacterium
AGCGGACGGTACGGACCTCGTCGAGAATCGACCCGTACTGGACCGGCATGTCCCAGCCGCCGAACTCGACGATGCGGGCGCCGAGGTCGACGTGATCCTTATATAGGGAGGTGCGCTTCATGGGCCTTTGGGCTGGGGGGACAAAGCGCGGGAATCTAAAGCATCCCGGCCGGCTCTCCAAGCCCCTGGAGGGAGCCCAGGGGCCCTGGGGCGGGGCGGCCGACCCCGGGAATCCGGGCAGGGTAGGGTTCCTTGGGGGCTTCCCCAAGCCCCCTGCAGCATGCTTTCGAGCTCTCTCCTCGCGCTTTCCTTGCTTCCAGGCCTCGATCCGGGGCCGGATGTCCAGAACGCCCCTCCCAGGGGGGCCGAGCTGGCCACCGGCCCGTTTTCGTCGGGCCTGCGCTGGAGCTACTCCTCGCCGGCCACCGATCCCTGGATTCCGCGCTCGGTGGCCTTCGTCGGTTCGGGGGAGTACCTCTGGGCCGCACCCGCCGTGGCCACTCCCCAGCTGACCCTCTTCCACACCGGACAGCTGGGGGATCCCTCGCTGCCCCTCTGGGTCGACGGGCGCTTCGATGGAGCTCTGGGGGAGATCCGGGTGGGCGCCGGGGACACGGTCGGAGAGCTGTTCGCCCTGGCTCAGTTTCCCGACCCCGACAGTCAGCATCGGCGCTCGGTGCTCTATCGCTACGACGCCTTCGAGGCGGCCCGAACCGGGGTCTTCGACCCGGTCTGGGACCTCGATCTCGCCGGGCGCGGAGCCGCCCCGGCCCAGCTCGCCGTCGCCGAGGATGGGACCACGCTGTGCGTGGCCGTCCAGAGCGAAGCCGGAGACAAGGTGCGCGTGGAGTGGTTCGACGGGGCCAGCGGAACCTCGATGCGGGTGGAAGAGACGCCCGCCGGCGCGCTGCTGGCGATGGCCTCTTCCGCCGACGCCCGGAGTGTGGCCGTGGCCCTGTCCGATCGCATCGTGCTGTTTCCCTCGGATCCGAACGCGACCGAGGTCGTCTTCTCCCAGGGCTCGGCCACGACCCTCGGCCTGTCGGGCGACGGACAACGGCTCGCCTACGGCGCCTTCACGCAAGCGGGGGTGATCGAGGTGAGGTCGGGCTCGTTCGTGGAGCTGTCCGGCGTTCCCGGTGCGTCCGGTGAGATCGTGACCCGGGTCGCCATCTCCCGGGACGGGCGCAACTTCGCGTTGGGGTGGTGGGACCTGGGTACGGCGGCGACGGTGCGCTGCGAGCTGCGCGCAGCCCTGGGGGGGGAGGTTCTGAGCTCCGCCGTACAGACGACCACGCCCGGTGGGTTCCAGAACTACCCCGCGACCGTAGCGATGAACCGTGGCGGGGAGAGAGCCCTCTTCGGGACCTGGGGAGTCGGCGGTTCGGAGCCGGAGGTGATCGTGCTGTCCGAGGACCGGCCCGATCCGTTGGTTTCCTACGACCTGTCGGGCAGCGTGATGGCCGCCGCGATCGATGCCGGCGGGACTCGCTTCGCGATCGCTCACAAGGAGCTCCACGCCAACCAGTTCAGCACCCGGGGCAGCCTGCGCTTGTTCGATACCGGAGAGCGCGGGCTCCAGGTGCTGGGAGCCCAGCGTCCGGGAGGCTCTCTGGAAGCCGTCTTCGAGACCGCGCCCGGGGGCCGGGTCCTCTTTGCCGTGGGCACCCCCCTGGCCACGCCTCGCACGGTGCCCTTTGCGAGCGGGCAACTTTTTCTCGATCTCACCCAGCCCCGGGTGACCCTGGGAGCCCGCGCCGATGCGTTCGGGCTGGCCTCCGTGTCCGTACCTATCGGCAACGACCTGGCCCTGGTGGGGCTTTCCCTGGCCTTGCAGGCGGTGGAGATCGCCCCCGGCGCGATCCGACTCTCCGCGGATGCCCTAACCCTGGCCGTCTTCTAGGGCGCGGGCCCCCACCGCAAGGGGGGCCCGGGAGAAGGAGATCTCCCTTCGCTGTCAAGTGCTTCGGAAGGGGGCGTCGATAGGGCTCTCGACCGGCCCCCGGCCCGGTGACCGCCCAGAAGGGCTCTTCTCCACTTCCCCAGGATCGATGCGACGACCCCCGTCGTGATTGGTACGACCTATGACTCCCCAGCGTTTGGTTCTCGCCCTGTTGATCTCCCTGGTCGCCGCATGCTCCGGAAGCAGTGGGAGCAGTCCCAACAACCTCCTCACGGCCGTCCAGGACCTCGGCGTCGATCCCAGCGGTCAAACCACCGTCTTGACCTTTGCCCGCAACGCTCCGATGGCCTTGACCCCGGGCAACTTCGTGGCGGACGGAGGGCAGCTGGCGACGAACGTCACCGTGAACGGAGCCGAGGTGACCGTGACCTGGGACGACCGCGTGACCCCCTCGCACCAGGTGCGGCCGACCGGGTTGGGGAGTCTCTCGGGCGCCTTCGTCAGCGTGAGCACGACCGTGACGGCTGCGCCGACCTTCACGATCACCGCTGCGACGCAAGTCGCCGGGCTGGGCAACGACACGATCACGGTTCAGTTCAGCGGTGCCCAGGTCGTCGAGAGCAGTGTGGAGAACGAGGCGAACTGGGTCCTGGAAGTGAACGGCACGGCGCTCGATCTGACCGGATCGACCTTCGATCTGGATACGGTCACCCAGATCCTGACCATCACCCTCGGGACCCTGGCCAACCTTCACGCGAGCTTCGACCTGAACCCGACCAGCGACGTCATGAGCGTCGCGGATGTGCCCCTGGCCCAGACGGCGGTCACGGGAGCGGCCACCGGTGACACCACCGCGCCGACGCTCATGTCCTCCGAGCAGAACCTGACCGAGAACGAGTTCGGCTTCGTGGTCGACTTCACCTTCAGCGAGGCGATGGACCCGGTCTTCTCCACGGGCGTGGGGAACTTCGGCGTCGATTTCTCGACCATCGCCGTGGACGTGGAGCAGATCTCCGAGACCGTCCTGCGGGTCACCTTCAACGCACCGGTCATCCCCGGCCTGGACATGGTCGAGCTGGCCAGCCTGGTCGATGCCCACGGCAACGAGCTGGGGGACATGACGGTCGCGATCACGACCACACCGGTGGTCAACTCCTTCGACGGCAACCCCAGCCTCACCACGGTTCCCAACGCCGGAGGCGACACGGTCCAGGCCCTCTTCACCCAGGCCATCGATCCCGAGACGGCCGAGGACTTCGACCTGTGGCGGCTCGAGTCGCCCTCGGGCAACGCCATCGACCTGTCGAACTCGGACTTCTCCTACGACCTGTTGACCAAGACCCTCACGATCACCCTGGACACCGACCTCATCACCGGGGACGACTTCGTGTTCGGCGCCGCGGCCTCGGCGCCCTTTCCGCTGGACGTCGACGGGGACGACTTCACCACGCTGTTCGGGCCTGGAACGGTGGCCGGGGACGCGACCGCTCCTTCCGCCACGAACGTGCTGCAGAACCGCCAGATCGACGACCTGGGGCTGACCTACGACGTCTACCTGAGTGAGGACGTCGATCCGGTTCAGGCCCAGATGACCGCGAACTACACCTTCTCCGGCGGCGCCACGGTCGATACGGCCACGCTGCTCGCCAACCAGGACGTCGTGCGTCTGGAGATCGATGCCCTCGAGCTGCCGGGCGCAGAGACCTTGTCGGTTCAGAACCTCGTCGATCTGGCCGGCAACGCCATGGGAAGCCAGACCGGGATCGCCATCGGATCGTCCGACACGGTCGACCCCCAGGCCTCGATGGCCGAGGCCTATGCGGACACCGGCATCGACAACGACACGCTCACGGTTCTCTTCGACGACCGTATGATCGAAGCCGACGTCGAGGACCCGCTCAACTGGGTGGTCGAATCGCCGCTCGGCAGCGCTGTCGATACGACCAACGCCACGGTGACCTACGCCGCCAGCACGGGCGAGGCGGTCCTCGTGTTCGACGGGGGCGATGGGATCAACCTCAAACGGGGGGAGGACTTCAGCGTCGACTTCCAGAACCTGACGGACGTCTCCGGCAATGCGCTGGGGTCGTCGGCTCTCACCGGCAGTGTCGCAGCCGAGACGACTCCCCCCGCGCTCGAGTCGGTCTGGGTGGACGCGCTCTCTTCCAACAGCCTGCATGTGCGCTTCGACGAGCCCTGCGATCTCTTCGACGATGCCCAGACCCTCTACGTCATTCGGGACGCCATGGGAACGGACATCGGCGGAGGAACGCCGACCATCGTTGTCGATGGAGACCTTCGGGGCGCGAGCCTGACCTTTGCGACCGGCGCCGACCCCGCCCTGCACGTCCTCGAGGCGCGTGGGGTGACCGACCTGGCCGGGAACCAGATGTTCGCTGTGGAGGACTTCGCCATCAGCATGGAAGACAAGCTGCCTCCGGCTCTCGAAGCGGCCAGCCAGGTGCACCTGGCCGTCTCGGGCGAGAACAACGATGAGCTCACCGTCGTGTTCGACCGTTCCGTCTCCACCTGGGGCCTGTTCGACATCGCCAACTGGGACCTCACCAATGGCGTCGATAACGCCAACTTTGCCACCGCGCAGTTCGACTTCGACGGGGATCGCACCGTGACGGTGACCTTCGGGGGCCCCAGCGGATACAACTTCGACGCCACGGCGGATACCCTGACCGTCGACAACCTCTTCTCCGTGCAGGGCGTGGAAATGAGCTCTTCGTCGGCGGAGATGACCGCGGCCGACGCCGGAACGGATGCCACGGCACCTCTGTACGGGACCGGCGGCGTCCGCATCGATCCCCAGGATCCGTCCAACTCGGTCCTGATCGAGATGGACGAGGCCCTGGATACGGCCGAAGCGGCCAACACGGCCAACTTCAGCCACGCGGGGCTGGGCAACCCGGACTCCGCCACCTTGCTCGGGCCGAGAACAGTGCGGGCAACCTGGGCCGCCGGCGGCCTGGTCGCGGGGGTGCTGGTGGATGTGACGGCCCCCGATCTGGCCCAGAACGCCGGCCTGGCTTCCCTGGCGATCCAGGCGGCGGACGGGACCGGTCCGGTCCCCGACCACGTCGAGGGCGTGATCGTGCCCGGCGTTGGCGGAGACCTGATCTCCGTTCGCTTCAACGAGCCCGTCAACACCTTCGCCGCGCTCCAGGAGGGCAGCTACGACATCACCCTGGACGGGGAGTCCCTGGACATCTCCGGATCCACCTTCCGCTACGACGGCAACACGAACACCGTCTTCATCCGGTTGCCGAGCGACGTCAATCTGCAGGCCAGCAGCTTGCTGACCGTCGACGTCATCGGAGTCACCAATCACGCCGGCATCGATTTCCCCGGCTCGCGCAACGGGGTCATGGTGGGGGACATGGACGCTCCGGACTTCTCCCTGGCTTTCACCAACTACCGCGCGGACGTGACCGGCGTCGTCGTCGACGTGCTCTTCACCGAGGACGTGAACATGGACTTCGCCGGTCTTCCGGTGAACTACAGCGTGTCTGGAGGTCAGACCGTGATCGGTGCCGAGGTCCGATCGGCGAACATCGTGCGCCTGACCCTGTCGGCGCCTCTGACGAGCGGTGACATGGTCGAGACGGTCTCCCTGCCCGACCTGGCCGGCAACGTCTCGGGAACAATTTTCATCGAGCCCATCCTCTGATCCGGCATCGGGCTCGAGGCTCCCTGCGCTCGCGGCAAGGGAGCCGCCTTTCCCTTCAGATACCAACGTGCCCTCGACGAAAAGCAATCGGATCGTTCCCCAGGGCCTTCCCCAGGACGAGCCTCCCTCCCCGGCAGCGCTTTACCGAGCCGAGCCGCGGGACCGTCTGTACCCATGCCGAGCACACTGATCGTCCGCGACGCGACACTCGCCATCAACGGCGCGCCCGAGACTCGGGGCGCACCGGGTGAGCACCTGCGTAGCCGCTTGGAGGAGGTTGCCACCTTCACTCCCGAGCAGGTCGAGGAGTTCATCGAGGTGCTGGCGCCCTCGGTGACGGGCGAAGAGAACGATACGGAGATCCTGGAGTCCTTGGTCCTGCTCGGGCTGGGGCACCCCAGCATCATCCCGCGGCTCGGGATCTCTCCCGTCCTGGCCGGCCGCCGGCTCGCTTCCCGCCTCGAGCGCATGTCCAAGGTGAAGTACGCCCTGGCGGTGCTCGAGTTCCTGGTCGAGGAGCATCCTGGTCAGCGCGCCCTGGAGCGTGACCTGGCGGCGCTGATGCGGCGCCAGGGAATGGTGGAGGACCTGGTCGAGCGCTACCTCGCCCGGGCCAAGAAGCTCCTGCGTCAAAAACGCACGCCCGAAGCCATCGCCTGGCTGCGGGAGGTCCTCCTGCTGGACCGTTCGCGCAAGGACGTTGCGCGCATGATCCGTGACCTGCGGTTCAAGGAGATGGACCAGGTCAAGAGCCAGAAGAAGCGCTCGCGTGGATTCCTGGCCCTCGTTGCGATCGGCGCCCTGGTTGCCTTCGGCGTCGTTCGGGAGATGCGCGTTCGCAAGCTCTATTCCGAGCTTCCCCCGGCCGAGGAAGGGGACATCCATGCGATCACCGCGCGCCTGCAGGCCGTCGAGTCCTT
>JAUIEE010000298.1 GCA_030428965.1 bacterium
GCGTCGCGACCATCGGCTCGACGCCGCGAGGCGTGAACAGCAGGAAGAGCGCCTCGGCCAGCTCACGTTTGCGCTTCTCGCCGTACGACGCCGAGCGGACGACCTCCGACTTCATGAGCCGCACGATCGGCAGCGCATCGGCCCACCGCATCTCGTCCAGATAGGCTCCGGCGAGGTTGGCGAGGATCTTCTTCAGCTTCTCGTCGCTCTCGCGCAGCTCCTTCTCGAGCTTTTTGAAGTACGCCGCCTCCTCGTCGTGGAGCTTGCGCACACCGCTTCCAAAGGCCGCGCAGCCGGAGAACAGGACGAGCAGGGCGGACAGGACCAGCGTGGACCATCGCATCGGGTCTTCCTCCTATTCCGTCAGTGCGCTGATTTCGAACTTCTCGGCGGCCGCGATGGCCTCCCCGATCTTCGCGCCGTCGATGGTCGCGTCGATCCGCAGGTACTCGTCGACGATGCCGTGCATCGCCTCCATCGCCTGGACCTGGGCCCGGAGGAGGTCGAAGCGCGCGTTGAGCAGGGTCCGCTGCGTGCGCAGCTCGAGGGCGTTGTGGACGTAGGTCAGCTCGTCGTCCGTGCGAGCGGCTGCCTCTTCGTACAGGTCGGCCCGCACGCTGTTCGGGTCAGCCGCCCGGAGCCGAGCGACTTCGGAGCGCAGCCATGCGCGCTTGGCCTCGAGGCTCTCGCCTTCGATCGCGGTCATCCAGTAGCGGAAGTTCTCGCGCCCGAAGCTGAGGGCGTCGGCGATCTCCAGGCCGGCCTCGACAAAGCTGGTCGCCTCGATGTTCGCGGCGATGTCCGCGACGATCGTGTTGACCATGCGGGTGGCGTGGGCCTTCTCCTGCAGGGCTTCGAGCTGACGGTAGTAGGCGTTGCACTGCTCGCGCTGGGTCTCGACCTGGCCGAGCACCGTCGCGATGTTCGTCGCGTGGGCGGTCGAGGCGAGCTTGACGGTCTCGCTCGACACGCAGCCACCGAGCGCGAACGCGCAGAGGCAAGCGAGCAGCCCGGCGCACGAGGCGCGAGGCGAGATTCTGTCCATGGGGATCCTCCTGCACGGCACCGCCACAGGAGGCGCCGCAGACACACGAAAACCGGGAAACACCTGGCGTTGTGGCGCAGCGTACGGCCGCGGCACACATGGTGCAACACCTCAACGAAAAAGGCGGAAAGTCAGGGCGGGGGATGCGGGCGAGGGAGAGGGATGTCGGGCGCGGGCGGGTGCTACTCCGTGACCTCGCCGTCGTCGTCGCCTTCCTCTTCCTCTGCGAGCTCCTGGAGCTTCGCCTCGGCGAGCCGGCTGATCGGGGAGGCGGGCAGGTCGTCTTCGTCCTCGTCGTCGCTGGACATCGCCTTGAGGCAGGCTTCGAAGGCTTCCTTCGCCTTCTCCTCGTCCCCGGCGCGCAGGGCCTGCAGCCCGATGTAGCAGTGGGCTTGGTGCAGCCGCTCGCGGACCTCGTCCTCCTCGGCCCAGGCCTCGGCCATCACGCTCTGGACGTCGCCCTGGCCGAGCAGCAGCTGCGCGAGCACCTCGGTCCAGTCTTCATCGCACGCGGCGAAGGGCTCGATCGCCGCGTCGTGCTCGGCCTGGGCGGCGAGCAGCAGGGCGCCGTCGGGCTTCTTGCGGAAGTCCTCCTCGAACCACATGTTCGGGTTCGAGAAGCCCATCAGCTGGGGGATGCGCTTGAAGGTCAGGGCCCACAGGTCGCCGTTGCGGATGCCGGCGTCGGCCCGCTCGTGCCACTGCACCAGCAGCATCGGGTGGCCCGAGGCCTGGGTGCTGAGCATGCAGCCCTCTTCGAGCGCCTCCGGCCAGTCGAAGCCCTGGATCGGCTCCTCGAGGACCTTCCCCAGCCACTCCTGCAGGGCCGGGAGCTGCTCGTCCTGCTTCCGCTCGAGCAGCTTCTCGTGGACCGTGAGGATCGTCCAGTTGCGTGTCTCGACCACCGTGACCGGCGTCTTCTTGAGGTTCTCGTCGTCGCCCTCTGCGGCCGGCGGAGCTTCCTCATCTTCGGGCAGCTTCTCGACGATCTCGAAGGTGTGCTTGATCAGGTCGGGAGCGGCGTCCTTCGCGAGCACGAAGAAGTGCTGCGCGCCTTCGACCTCGTGGGGATCGGCGAGGCCGGTGTAGAACTTGTCGCACCAGGACTCGGAGTTGGCGCGGGTCGTGCCCGAGCCGAGGCCGGGGAAATCGGGAATCGGGATCCAGGCCTCGTCCGCCACCCCTTCGGCGACCTCGTGCCACTCGCGGATGAACCGTTGCGCCTCGAGCTTCTGGCCTTCTTCCAGGTCCACGGTCCCGCCTCCAAATCAAGGTGCCCCGCGAGCGGGGCACCGGGTCTCTCATGCATGTGGTCGGATCAGTGCTGGGCGTACTTTTTGACGATCTTCTCGACCTTGTAGCCGCCGGTGGACTCCCAGGAGACCCAGATCAGCGCCCAGAAGGCGAGGATGACCTCGTCCTTGTCGTTGAACACGCCCGCGCCGCCGCCATAGTACTTCGTCACCCCGTTGTGGGCAAAGCGCAGGCAGGCCTCGTAGCGGTTCAGCCCCGGGCTGCTCCCGCCCCCGGGCATCGGCGAGTGGCTGGGCGGGTAGACCTTGCCTTCCTCGACCTCGCCGTCGACGAGGCAGGCGGCCCAGGTCTTGCTGTCGACCCACTTGCGCACGTTGAGGCCGGCGTTGCTGTTCTTCTCCCAGTCGCCTTCCTTGGTCTCGGCGTCATCGTCGCCCTTGGGCTCGGACCAGACGACGTAGATGTTCGCGTCGCCCGGCACGCCGACCTGCCAGAGGTGGGCGCGCACGATGCGGACGATCGCCTGGCACTCGCCGTATTCGTCGCGGTAGTCGACCATCGGCCAGGCGCCGCCGATGTCGTTGAAGTAGCTCGGGTGGTTGAACTTCTTCGGCACCTTCTCGCTCGGGTACAGCACGTAGTACTTGTACTTCTTCATCAGCTTGTTGACGATCGCGTGCGGGTCGAGGGTGTTCGCCTCCTTGACCCACTTGACGGCCTGCTCCATACGCTTGAGCGTGATGCCGTCCTCGCGCGTGCCGTGGCCGTCGGCCGGGTCGTCGACGGTGACGAAGACCCGGTGCCCCTCGGTCTTCTTGCCGTCGAGCTCGTCGTCGCCGGTCGGCGTCAGCTTCCACTCGATGGCGAGGTCCTTGAGGTCGTCGATCTTCTTGGCGAGCTTGCCCTTGGCGGTGAGCTTGTGCTTGCTCTTGCCGGGCACCAGGTCGATGTCGCCTTCGAAGCTCAGGTGATCTCCCGGGCCCTTGCCGACCAGCCTGGCCTTCTTGTTCGGCGCGTTCTCCGGCCCGGCCTCGAGCTCGATCTCGATCTCGACGTTCTTGTCCATCGTGTGCGAGATCGGGTGGCTGTGCTCGGCCTTCCACTCCGGTTGGGGGAAGCGATCACCCTTGTTCTGCCAGTCGTCGGCGTAGTCCTTCAGCTTGCCGTGGTCGGAGGTGAAGGCCAGGGAGAGGACCTTGAGCTCCTTGTAGACGACTTTTGGCAGCTTGACGACGATCTTCTTTCCGGAGACCTCGGTCTTGATCTTGGTGCAGTCTTCTTCCTTGATGTTCGATTCGAGCCAGCTCTTGCTGCGTTCGGTCGAAGAGAGGTAGAAGTTGTAGTCGGTCTTGGGGACGAGCTTCCCCTTGATATTGCCTTTGGTGTCGGTCTTCCACTTGTTCTCGAGCTTGAACTGGTTGTCGCCCGGGATGTCGAGATAGACGTAGACGCTGTCACAGGGCTTGCCGTCGGTGTACGTGAACTGGACGGGGTACACCGAGGGCTTTGTCGTGGTGTCTTTATCTGGATTCGGCATGAAGCTCTCCGCGAGGAACCATCAACCGCCCATGTGTTGGGCAAGCATGTCCTTGGTCAGCATGACATTCTTGGCGACGTAATAGGGAGGGCCCTCGGACCCGGGGTCGATCAGGAAGTTGTAGGCCTTGCCCGGTTTGACCTTGCGGAACTTGAGGGTCACACTGTCGCCGTCGACACGGCCGCCGCTGAGGGGCAGGGTCTTGCGGTAGCTGCCGTCGACCGCTTCGAGGGTGGCCGAGTCGTCCTTCCGCTCAGGGTCGTCGGGATCGAAGTGCAGGGTGACGCTCAGATGGTTGACCTTCACCTTGATGTTGTACATGCGTCCGGACTGCAAGGTCGGCTCTTTGGCGGTGTCCTTGCTCTTGTCCAGGGTGACCTCTTCGTCAGCCATCGCGATCTCTCCGGGGTGGGCGGGGCATACTTGAAGTCTACGTCCCGCGGCGTGTGGAGGCAACGGGCCGGAAACGAAAATGCCCCGCCCGCGAGGCGGGCAGGGCAAGGGGGACGCGGGGCCTTTGCGCAGGGGGCTCAGGCGGATGTGCCGAGCCGTCGACGCCGGCGTCGGCGGGCCTCACGGAGGTGGCGCAGGCGCACCCGGAGGCACACGACCGCGTAGTAGTTCAGGCACTCGTCGCCCTCCTCGAGGAGGCCGGTGAGCACGCGGATCTCGGTCATACGGTTCACCGTGGTGTAGACGGTGTCGGTGTCCATCAGGGACAGCTCGTTGAAGTTCATGATCTGGCCTCCTGCGGGAGCGCTGCTCCCTGTGTTCCCAAAAAAAAGCCCCGGGTCCTGCCCAGGGAGTCGCCGACGATGCTCGTGTGTGGGCAGCTACAGAGTGAGCATCCTCCAATCATTGGTATCCGTGGTGAGGCTGGCGCCTGCGTCGGAGCACGGTCCATCCGCATAGGGATGGATGCGCGGCAGCACCGGCATTTCACCAACAGATTTGCGCAACGATCTCAGCATTCGTCGGACACTCCCTGAAAGGGCAAGCGCACCGCTTGCCCCATGAAAACTAGGGGACGCGGAAAAGCGATCAAGCAGAAATCCTAAAGTTCTCTGCAAGTGCTTTCGGCAGAAGGCTTTGGAATTTTGGAAACGGGCGGATCAGCGGCCCGTCATCTTCTCGTAGCGGGCCATCGCCAGGGTCGGGAAGCTCAGCCGGTACATCCCGTAGCGGAGGTAGGCGACCCCCGGGAAGCCCGTGCCGGTGTAGGCTTCTTCGTCCCACTCCCCGTCCGGCCGCTGGCGGTCGACGAGGTACTGCCGGCCGGCCGTGACCGCGGGGTGAGCGACCTCGCCGGCGGCCATCAGCCCGAGCAGGGCCCAGGCGGTCTGCGAGGCGGTCGACTCGCCGTGGCCGCGCAGGTCGGTCTTCTTGTAGGACTCGCAGGCCTCGCCCCAGCCCCCGTCGTGGTTCTGGTGGTCGAGCAGCCAGCGCACGGCCTTGCGCACCTGGGCGTGGGACATGTCGAAGCCGACGGCGTGCAGGCCGATCAGCGCGGCCCAGGTGCCGTAGATGTAGTTGACGCCCCAGCGCCCGTACCAGGAACCGTCGCTCTCCTGCTGCTTGAGCAGCCAGACCACGGCCCGGTCGATGGCGGGATGGCCGACCTTGAAGTCCTGCGTCGCGAGCGCCTCGATCGTGCGCGCGGTCACGTCGACCGTCGGCGGATCGAGCATCGCCCCGTGCTCGGCGAAGGGGATCTTGTCGAAGCACTGGTAGACCCGGTCGGACTTGTCGAAGGCCGCCCAGCCCCCGCACTTCGCCTGCATCGCGAGCACCCAGCGCACCGCGCGGGCGACCGCCGCCCTGGTCGGGGCGTGGCTCTCGGTGTAGTGCGACAGCGCGACGATGCAGGCCGAGGTGTCGTCGACGTCGGGGTAGATCGCGTTCTCGTTCTCGAAGGCCCAGCCGCCGCAGGGGGTCGGGGTCGAGATGTGCTCGTGCCAGTCGCCGATCTCGTGCACCTGCTGGCTGAGGAGCCAGTCGCGCGCCTTGAGCAGCTGCTTGTGGTCGGCCGGCAGCCCCGCCTCGATCGCGACGGCCATGCCGAAGGCCGTGTCCCAGACGATCGACACGCAGGGCTGGATGCGGATCTCGTCGCCGTCATCGATCAGCAGGTTGTCGAGGGCCGCCTGCTCGGTGGCGACCATGCGGTGGTCCTTGTCGTAGCCGAGCGCGCGCAGGGCCAGGATCGAGTTCAGCATGGCCGGGAAGATCGCGCCGAGCCCGCCGGGACGTCCGCACCGTTGCGCGAGCCACTTGTGGCAGGCGTTGATCGCGTGGCGTCGGAGGAAGCCGGGGACGAGGCGGTCGGCGAGCGAGCCGATCGAGTTCAGCACCAGGAAGAAGTTCTTCCAGCTGAAGGGCGTCCGCTCGTAACGCTGCGGCATCCGCTTCAAGGAGTCGCCTTCGGGGAGGAGCGGCAGGATCGAGGGCCAGTCACCGGTGGTCGGCTGGTCTTTGTGCTTCGCCCAGAGGATGAACAGCGGCACCATGATACCGCGCGTCCAGCTGCTGACCGTGTAGAGGTTGAAGGGGAACCACTTGGGGAAGAGCACGATCTCGGGGGGCATGACGGGCAGGCTGCGGCGGTCCATCTGGCCGAACAACATCAGGAAGAAGCGCGTGAAGCAGTTCGCCTC
>JAUIEE010000299.1 GCA_030428965.1 bacterium
TGGAAGAGGAGTGGCCCTGCGAACGCTGGGGTTGGTCGATCGACGACCCCGAAGAGCTCTTGCGCTTGACGCGTCATCCCCTGTTCGGCTTCAACACCAACGAACCCCGTCGTGCCCTGGCCGTGCGTGCCCTCGTGGCTCTCACCCCGGGGGACGAGGGGGCCTATCCGGTCCAGGTGCCGCCCTTGATGGTCGAGCAGCCGGTGGTCCAGTCCCACGGGGGATGGTCGGGGGACTGGAGCTTCGAGGTGCGCCTGCGCAACCCGTTCGGCTTCGCGACGGAGATCGCTCTGGCGCTCGCCGTTCGCGGCGGCGCCTTCGAGGTGGAGGGTCTGCCCGCCCAGACGGAACTGGGGGCGGGGGAAGAGGTGAGCCTTCCCGTCCGGCTGCGCGGAGGCTCCTGGTCCCCGGGGGAAGATCCCTTGCTCTATGCGCGCTTCGTCTGGGGCCGCGGTCCCGGTCGGGAGCGGGGCGAGCTGATCCTGGATGCTCCCATGAACCGTACGCGCGCCATGACCCTCAGGAAGGACGCCCTGCGGGTTCCCATGCTCCAGGAGAGTCCGCACCAACCTCAGGCCAGCATGGCCGTTTGGCGCCGCGGAGGGGAAGTGCTGGCGCGGATCGAGGACGCCGCCGGTCTGGAGGACCTGAGGGCGGTCCTGCGGTTGGGGGCCGAGGTCGGCTACGGGGGACGTGCCGTGAGGGCAGCTCTGCCCGCGGACTTCGATGCTCGCCGGGAGGGGCTGCCCTTCTCCGTCGGCTTCATCGGCTACGAGCAGGGGGAGCGCTGCTGGAGGCGATGGTCCGGAGGTCTGCCCCCCGGGCTCGGGGCCGGTGCCCCGGGACTTCTTTACCCCAGTTCACGGGGCTGACCTTCCGCCGCTGGAGAAGAATCGCTCTAATGCTCCGCCCCAAGGGGAGTGGATCGGTGCTGGTGTGCCGCCCGGTCTTCAAAGCCGGTTGGGCCTCGTGAACAGCGGGGCCGGTGGGTTCGATTCCCATGCACTCCCGCCATTCACCTCCCGTGAGCCTGCGTATCTCCGATATCACCATTCGCGAGTACCGCGCCGGGGACGAGGTGCAGATCGTGGACACCTTCAACCGGGCCTTCGCCCAGGTGGACCCCAACTTCGTGCCACGCACGCTCGAGCGCTGGAAGTGGCAGTACCTCGATAATCCTTCCGGCTGGCGCATCATGCTGGCCTTCGCCCCGGACGACAGCCTGATCAGCCAGTACGCGGGCGTCGGGCAGCGCGTGTGGCTCGAAGGCCGACCTGCGAACTTCAGTCAGGCCGTCGACTCGATGACGGATCCGGCCTACCGCCGCGGGCTGAAGAAGCCCGGCTTCTTCGTGCTGACGGGCTATCCCTACTTCCGCTACGGAGGTCCGCCCCCGGACAAGGACACGGTCTGCTGGGGCGCCCCGGTCCCCTCCGCCTGGCGCATCGGCAAGACCTACCTGGGCTATCGCCTGATTCGCAACCAGCTGAAGCTGGCCGTGGACCCCTCCGCCTTGAAGTCGAGCGCGGCGGGGGCCGTGGACGTCGAGGAGGTCGCCTCCTTCCCCGAGGATGTCGGCCAGCTCTCCGCAGCCCTGGCCGAGGTGCACGGAGCCGTTGCCGTGCGGGACAAGGCGCAGATGGACTGGCGCTTCGTGCGACACCCCGAAGAGGACTACTCCATCGCCATGGTCCGTCGTTCGGGCAGGCTCCTGGGCTACGCGGTCTTCAAGCAGGCCGACTTCGATCGCGAGGAAGGTCCCGGGCTGGTTGCGGACTGGTGCGTGGCCCCGGGTGAGGAGGGGGCGGAGCAGGCGCTCGTCGCCTGGGTGCGGGAGTGCGCTCTGGATCGCGGGGCCGATCGCTTGGTCGCGCTGTTCCCCGACACCTGTCCCCAGTGGATCTCCTTCCAGCGCCGCGGTTTTCGAGCCGAGCCCACGCGCTACTTCCTCGTCTGCCACTGTTTCTCCCGACGCTACCGTCCTCGCTGGCTGTACGACCACTGGTACTACACCCTGGGAGACACGGACCTGGTATGAGTCTGGCCAGCTACGAACTGCGTGAGCTCCGCCCGCAGGACGAGCCTGCCCTGGCGGAGCTCGTCAAGCGTGGGTTCGCTGACAGCCGGCGGGAGGAGGGCCTCTGGCGCTGGCGCTTCCTCGAGGGGCCTGGCTCCGGTTTGGGTCGAGTCCTGTCCTCCCGAGGAGAGATCGTGGGGCAGTTCGCCGCCGTGGGGCTTCCCACGTGGATCGACGGTCGCGAGGTGCGATTCGCCCAGGCCAAGGACGTCGTGATCGACCCGCGGCATCGCCGGGGACACGAGTGGCCCGGTCTGTTCCTGCACCTCGCCCGGGAGTTCGAACAGGTCCATGCCGACCAGGACGAGCTGCTCGTGACCTTCGCCTTTCCGGAGGGAAAGATGCGCGAGCTGGCGCGCATCCTCCTGAGGTACGAGACGATCCGTACCCAGAACCTGCTCTCCTGGGACGTGTCCGGTGCGTCGCCTACCCTGCCGCCCGAGGTGCATGGCATCGAGCGCTTCGATCACCAGGCGCGCTGGCTGTGGGAGCGCTGCTGCGGCGTGTGGGGCGCCAGCACGATTCGCGACGATCGCTTCCTGAACTGGCGCTACGTCGAGGCACCGGGCTCGCCCTACCTGGCCTTCGGGGTGCGCGACGCAGAAGCCGTCCTGAGGGGTCTGGCCGTGTATCGAACGGGATCCCGTCTCTTCCCGGGTGCTGCCAACCTCGTGGACTGGTTGGTCCCGGCCGAGGAGCCGGAGGTCGGACGCTTGCTCTTCGAGGCCATCGGGGCCCAGGCCAGGAAGGACCGTGCGACGTCCCTCGTGACGCTCTTCCCGGAGTGGTCGCCCTGGTTCTCGAGCTTCCAGCAGTGGGGAGCGCTGGTGCTGCCGAGCGACCTCGTCCTCATGGCTCGCAGCCTCGCGAGGCGTTTCGACGACCTGTGGCTGCGCGAAAACTGGTGGGTTCAGCTCGGGGACACGACCCTGGCCTGAGATCCGCTATCGTGGACGGCTTGAAAGGTCGCTCGGCCCGGCTCACGGTTCTTGGATGAAGCACGCCCGCATCGCTCTCCTGTTCGCCCTCGTCCCCTGGATCTTTCCGACCCTGGCGTCGGGCCAGGAAGCGGCCCCCGCGGACATCGGGTTGAGCTTGGTGAAGATCGAGGGGCCGCTCGACGTGAGCATGCTCTCGCACCTGCGGCGGGCCTTCGACCAGGCCAGGCAAGCGGACGAGGCCCTGGTGATCGAACTGGACACGCCCGGGGGAGAGGTCGAGCTGATGTGGCAGATGGCGAACGCCATCGCCGAGGCCTCGGAGGACGGCCTGTCCACGATCGGTTGGGTTCACGACCGGGCCCACTCGGCGGGGGCCCTGGTGGCGCTCGCGTGCGAGCGACTCTACATGCGCCCGCACGCCTCGATGGGGGCTGCGCTTCCGGTCTCGGTCGGGGTAGGGGGGCTGGCCCCGGCCTCCCAGGACGAAGAGGTGCGCGAGAAGATCTCGGCCACCCTGCGCTCGGAGTTCCGGGGGATCGCGGAGCGCATGGGACGCTCCGGAGTCCTGGCCGAGGCCATGGTGGATCCGAGCCTGACGGTGCGCGAGGTGCTCGTCGACGGGGAACGACGGTTCGTCTCGGACAAGGGCTGGGACGAGCTGCAGGTCGGGGACGAGAGCGTGCGCTACGAGAGCACCGTTTGCTACGACGGCGAGCTCCTGGCCGTCACGGGGAGCGAGGCCCTGCGGTACGGGCTGATCGACGGCTTGGCGGAGACGGTCGAGGAGCTGGCCGAGAAGGCGGTAGGGCGACGCGGCGTGCCGAGGGAGATCGTGCGCACGAAGTCCGAGGATCTGGCGGGTCTGCTCTACGGGCTGATGCCCGTCCTCTTCCTGGCCGGCGTGATCCTGGCCTTCGTCGAGTTCAAGGTACCGGGCTTCGGCGTACCCGGCATCCTCTCCATCCTGTGCTTTGCCGTGCTCCTGGGGGGGCGCTACCTGGTCGGTCTGGCCGACGTGCCTCACCTCGTGCTCTTGGTCGTGGGCAGCTTCTTGATCGCCGTCGAGCTGTTCCTGCTGCCCGGTTCGATCTGGGCCGGACTCCTGGGCGGAGTCTCGCTCCTCGCAGGGCTCGTTTGGTCGGTGCTCTCCGCCGGAGCCGGGCTGGAGTACGACCTGGGGCGGCAGATCGTGGTGGACCAGGCCTTTCAGCTGGTGCTGGCTGCCCTGGCTTCCATGGTAGGCATGTGGCTCGTGTCCCGCTTCCTGCCTCGCACCCCTCTCCTGCAACGCTTGGTCCTCGAGGGGACCGGCGAACCCAGGGCCCACGGGGCAGCCATGCCCGACAGCGCGCGCGCCGCCCGGGCGGAGGTCGGAGCGAAGGGTGTCGCGTTGACGGACTTGCGTCCCGTCGGCAAGGTGGTCCTGGCCCAGCAGGCCGAGGTCGAGTTCGAGGCCTTGGCCGAGGGCGACGAGATCCCGTCCGGCGAGCAGGTCCGGGTCGTGGAAGTGCGCTCGTCGGGGCGACTCGTCGTCGCCCGCGAAGCCAGGGAGACAACGGAACGAGCATGACAGCTGCCATCCTCTTGTTCGGGCTCGGCCTGGCCCTGGTCATCGCGGAGGTGCTCTTCCCGAGCTTCGGAGTCCTCTCCGTCCTGGCCACCCTGGCGATCGTGGGTTCGATCGTGCTCGCCTTCCAGGACAGTCGGGAGGCCGGCTATCGATTCGTGATCGGGACCATGCTGCTGGTGCCGGCCATGATCGTGATCGGGCTGAAGCTCTTCCCCCGCAGTCCCATGGGGAAGAAGATGGTCGCGCCGGGCCTCTCCTTCGACAGTCAGTCGGCCACGGACGACCGGGACCTCGAGCTGGTCGGTTCCGAAGGCGTGGTGGAAGCGGCTTGCCGTCCCGCGGGCATGGCGCGCATCGCAGGTCGTCGGGTGGACGTCGTTACCCGCGGTGAATGGATCGAGAACGGCGTGGCCGTTCGCGTGGTCGAAGTTCGAGGCAATCGAGTCGTCGTGAGTGCCCTGGATGCGCGTCCGGGTGCCTGAAATGCCCCCTAATTCGGAGAATATCCCGGTGAAGATCATCTTCATGGTGCTGGCCTCCCTGGCCTTTCTGGTCTTCCTGTTCGTCTTCCTGCGCTACGCGAACCTCTACATCCGTTCGATCCTGACCCGAGCCGGGGTCGGTCTGTTCGACATGTTCGCCATGAGCCTGCGACGCGTCAGTCCTGCGACGATCGTCAACGCGCGCGTCAACCTGGTTCAAGCGCGCGTCCAGGACATCGACAAGCGCGACCTCGAGGCGCACTTCCTGGCCGGCGGCAACGTGATGCGGGTCGTACGGGCCCTGATCGCCGCCGACCGCGCGGGGATCGATCTCGACTTCCGCACGGCCGCCAGCATCGATCTGGCCGGTCGCGATCTGCTCGATGCGGTCAAGACCAGCGTGACCCCGAAGGTGATCGACTGCCCCAACCCCCAGTCGGGCAAGACCGAGGTCGCCGCGGTGGCCAAGGACGGCATTCAGGTGCTCGCCAAGGCTCGCGTGACCGTTCGGACGAACATCGCGCGCCTGGTGGGGGGGGCCGGTGAGGAAACGATCATCGCCCGCGTTGGCGAAGGCATCGTCTCGACCATCGGGTCCAAGGAAACCCACAAGGACGTGCTCGAGAATCCCGACGACATTTCGAAGACCGTGCTGGCCCGGGGCCTGGACGCGGGTACCGCCTTCGAGATCGTCTCCATCGATATCGCCGACGTGGACATCGGCAACAACATCGGCGCGCGGCTGCAGGCCGACCAGGCGGAGGCCGACAAGCGCGTCGCGCAGGCCCAGGCCGAGAAGCGCCGCGCGATGGCCGTCGCCGCCGAGCAGGAGTTCAAGGCCGGCGTCGAGGAGAACCGCGCGAAGGTCGTGCTGGCCGAGGCGGAGGTGCCGAAGGCGATGGCCGACGCGCTGCGCTCGGGCAACCTGGGCGTGATGGACCTGTACCGCCTGCAGAACATCCAGAGCGACACGAAGATGCGCGACGCGATCTCCGGCGGCGACGCGCCCGCCCCCGGCGGCGAGGAGGACTGAGGCCGCGATGTCGTCGCTCGCGATGCTGCACCTGGCCGTGGAAGGCGAGTCGTTCTTCGAGGCGCTCATCGTCTTCCTCGGCCTGCTGGCGTACGCCGTGCCGGCCGTCATCCGGTGGCTGCAGGAGCGCTTCGGCGACGGCGCGCCGGGCGCGGAAGGTGCGGAGGGGGATCGCGACGAGCCCGCGCTGCCCGGCCGCCGTCCGAAGTCGCGCCGCGCGCGCGGCGGCGGCACCTTCGTCGGTCCCGACGGGCGCCCCGCGCGCCGCGAGGGTCGCACCGGCGCGGAGATCTTCCGCGAGCTGATGCGCGGCGGCGAGCCGGAGCGGCCGCGTCGCCAGGGCGGTCCGCCGGTCGCGCGCCGCCCGCAGCCCGCGCGCGAGGAG
>JAUIEE010000300.1 GCA_030428965.1 bacterium
GATCGACCACAGCGGGCGGTAGCGGTTCACGTTGCGCCCGATGTTCTCCAGCAGGATGCCGATGCAGATCACGTCGGCCTCGAGGCCGGGTCCCAGGCGTCGATAGCGCAGCAGGGCCTGGTCGGTGCCGTAGCCGCTGACCCCGAAGTTCATCGCTTCATAGTCCGGGTGGTCCTGCTCGAAGATCCACTGGTACGTGCTCTCGTCGGGCACCTCGTCCCCGAAGGTGAAGGAATCGCCGAAGCTGGCGATGCGGGTCACGCCGGCGGGCGGCGCGGGCGGATACTCCCGCGTGCCCCGGGCGCCGATCGAGTTGATGTGGAAGCGCCCGTCCTCGGTCGCGCTCGAAGGCTTCCAGCTCCAGCCCAGCTCGGCATCGAAGCGTCCGATGTTGTTCTTCTTGTCGTTCTTGATCCCCTGCAGCCAGGCTTCCTGACGGGGGTGGGTGATGGGACCGTAGGGGGGCAGGGGCTGCCCGAGGAAGAGGCCGTCACGGATGACGAACACCGAGATGCCCACGTCGCACAGCACCAGGGCCAGCAGGGTCGCCAAGGACAGAACGAGGATGCGGCGGGATCTCTTCAAGGGGCGAACTCGAGCTCGGAAAGAGAGCCTAGCCGCCGGGGCCACCGGGGTTCAATTCCCCCCTTGGGGGACAGCTGTCCCTCCTGGCGCACCCTTGGCGGCGTCCGACGTCCGGGCTCGCTCTTCTCCTCGGTGGGGGATCTCTCCTATTCTTCCCGGTCCCATGCCCGAGCCTTCCCCCATCCGTCCGCTCCGCCTCCAGGTCCAGGGGCTCACCAAGGACTACGAGGATCTGCGTGCCCTCGACGAGCTGACCTTCCAGGTCGAGGCCGGCGAGATCCTCGGGCTGGTCGGTCCGAACGGAGCGGGCAAGACCACGGCCCTGCGTACCATCTCCGGGGTCCTGCCTGTCCAGGAAGGGCGCGTGCTGGTCTGCGGTCATGACGTGACCCACGCCCCCGAGGCGGCCAAGTCCTGCCTGGGATGGGTGCCCGATGATCCCGAGCCCTTCGATGCGCTGACCGTGGAGGAGCATCTCGAGTTCACCGCCTCCCTCTACGGCGTGAAGGACTGGAAGGAGCGGGCCGAGGAGCTGCTGCGACGCTTCGAGCTGTTGGAGAAGCGGGATGCCCTGGGGGGCGAGCTGAGTCGAGGCATGCGTCAGAAGCTCGCCTTCTCGTGCACGTGGCTCTACCGGCCTTCGGTGGTCCTGCTCGACGAACCTCTGTCGGGCCTCGATCCGCGTGGGATCCGCTCCGCGAAGGTGGCCATTCGTGACCTGGCCGCCGAAGGGACGGCCGTCATCCTGTCCTCGCATCTGCTCGAGTTGATCGAGGAGCTGGCCCACCGCCTGCTGATCCTCGACCGGGGGAGGCTCGCCCTGCACGGAACCCTGGACGAGGCGCGCCGTTCGATGAGCGCCCTGGCCGGATCGAGCTTGGAGGAGATCTTCTTCGCCGCGACCCGGGATCCCGACTCGGTTCCGGAGAAGGAGGCCCCCGAGGCTGGCGGAGAAGCCGCCGAAGGGTGACGGCCCTGATCGGACATCCGGCCCTGCGTCTTTTGGCGCGGCGCAAGTTGAAGGGCGTCCTGCGCAAGCAGGCCCGTCGGCTGAAGAGCTGGAAGGGAATCCTCTTGAGCGTGCTCGGGGTGTCGCTCTTCCTGATCTGGATGGGAGGCCTGTTGCTGCACGCCTTCATCGGCAGCCCGATCGAGCTCGACGTGGAGGGCCTGGAGAGCCTGGTGGGAGTCGGCGCGTTTGCCCTGACCGTTCTGTCCCTCTCGGGAGCCCTCGTGCATCGTGGCCTCTACATGCCGAGCGAGGAGATCGAGCGCATCTTCAGCGGCCCGATCCCCCGGGCGGACGTCGTGCGCTACCGACTGCTGGTCAACGTGGGGCGCGGGACCCTCGGGGCCGTGATCGTGGGACTCTTCACGGCCAACCGCATGCCGCGTCCTCTGTTCGCGTTCCTCGGGGTCTTTCTCCTGGTGCAGACGCTCCCCGTCCTGCACCAGGCCGCGGCCATCCTCTCGGGGCTGGTGGAGAATCGCCTGGCGCGCCGGTTCCGCTGGCTGCGCACCCTGATCTTCGGCGCGATGCTGTTCGCGATCATCATCGGCGTGCCCCTGGTCGTCTTCTTCGGAGGCCGAGGGGTCGACTCGGACGCCCCGATGCTCGTCGCCTGGCTGCAGCGCCTGGGGAACCTGGGCCTGGACGGTTGGCAGTCCCACCCTCTCGTGCATGCGATCACCTGGCCTTTCCAGCCGTGGACGCGCATGATCCTCGCGGACAGGCTCGCGACCTTCGCACCCTGGTGTCTGGTCAGCATCGGTCTGTGGATCGCCCTGGCCGAGGCGACCGCGCGCTTGCCCGTGGACTACCGCGAGCTCTCCCTGGAGACCTCCGCCAGCGTGGCCGCGCGTCTGCGCCGGGCACGCCGAGGGGGCGGAGCGGCCACGGTGCGTGTCTCCAAGGCGACCCGTGGCCTGCGGGTGCCCTGGCTCTTCGGCCGTGGGCCGGCCGGGGCGATCGCCTGGCGCAAGCTGGTGTCCATCGTGCGCAAGGCCAAGGGCACCTTCGCCGTCTCCGGGCTCGTGCTGGCCCTGGTGACGATCCTCTCCCTGGCCTTCCTCGGTGGAGACGAGCTGGCCCTGGCTGGACCGCTCCTGGTGGCGTTCCTGGGGACGCTGTACCTGTGCGCGGGCCTGCGCTTCGACTTCCGCGACGAGCTCGAGCGCATGGAGATCATCAAGGCCTGGCCCCTGGCGCCCACCCGGCTGTTCGCGGCCATGATCCTGCCGGAGGCCCTGCTCGTCTCCCTGCTCTTGATCGCGGCCGTGCTCGTCCGGGCTCTCCTGGCGGAGGAGATGAGCGCCGCCGTCGGGGTCATCGCCGCCTTCCTGCCCCTCGGGGTCGTGGGTTGGATCGCCCTCGACAATGCGGCTTTCCTGTTCCTGCCGGTACGCTTCGTGCCCGGGCAGGAGGGCGCGCTCCAGAATGCGGGGCGCGGGGTCCTCATGATGTTCGTCCGGCTGTTGGCCCTGGCCTTCATGCTGGCTTTCTGCTTCCTGCCGCCTTATCTCATCTACACCTTCGGGGGCGCGGCGCTCGGCATCGAGGGAGACGGGCTGCTCGTCGTTTCCGGATTCTTGCTTTGGATTCTGCTCGTGCTCTTCGACCTCGGCGTGATCTGGGTCGGCGGTTGGATGCTCGCGCGCTTCGACGTGGCGCGGGATCGGGGATAGCCCTATGAATACCCACGAACCCTCGGACGTTCCCCCCGGCCAAGGCGTCACGCCCGGCTTCCCCGTCCTGCACGTAGGCCCTGTGCCCGAGCTCTCGAGGGAGTCGCTGCGGCTGCGGGTCTTCGGGGCGGTGGACCAAAGTCTCGATCTCGACTGGGACGGTCTCCTGGCTCTGCCCCAGGGCGAAGTGCGCGCCGACTTTCACTGCGTGACCGGCTGGAGCCGAATGGGCAACCTGTGGCAAGGCGTGCTGTTCCGCAACCTGGCCGCGGCCGTTCGTCCCTGGCCCTCGGCCTCGTTCGTGATGTTCCGGGACCACGACTTCTATTCGACCGGCGTCGAGCTGGAGGTGGCCCGGGCCCCCGACACGCTGCTGGCCTACGGTCTGGACGGAGAGCGGCTGGACAGCGAGCACGGAGGGCCGCTGCGGGCGATCGTCCCCTCCCGCTACGGCTGGAAGTCGTGCAAGTGGCTGACGGGCATCGAGTTCCTGGAGCGCGAGGAACTGGGCTTCTGGGAGCAGCGCGGCTACCACCGCCGGGGCGACCCCTGGCGCGAGGAGCGTCGCGTCTAGGAGCGAGCTGTCCTATCCTGGTATCCCATGGGCACGCGCAATCCGAGGGTCGATGCGTTCGTGAGTCGGGCCAAGCTGTGGCAGGGCGAGATCAGCAAGCTGAGGAAGATCCTCCTCGATTGCGGCCTCGACGAGGACCTGAAGTGGGGCAAGCCGTGCTTCGCCTTCGAGGGCAGCAACGTGGCCATCATCCAGCCTTTCAAGGAGCACTGCTCGCTCCTGTTCTTCAAGGGGGTACTGCTCGAGGACACCCACGGAAAGCTCCGCAGCCAGGGGGACAACACGCAGTCCGCGCTGCGCCTGGAGTTCACCCGTGAATCCGAAGTCAAGAAAACGGTGGTGAAGTCCTACGTCGAGCAGGCCATCGCGGTCGAGAAGGCCGGGCTCGAGGTCGACTTCAAGGCGAAGCGCGAGCTCGAGCTTCCGGACGAGCTGGCGCGAATGCTGAGGACGGACCCGAAGCTTGCGGAGGCCTTCCACGGCTTGACTCCCGGGCGCCAGCGGGGCTACGTGCTCCACTTCACGGGTGCGAAGCAGTCGAAGACCCGCACCGCGCGAATCGAGAAGTGCATCCCGAAGATCCTTGCGGGCAAGGGCATGAACGACCGCTAGCCCGCCGGGTAGCGGCAGCCCCGGTTCAGGAAGCCGTGACCGCCAGCCAATGGGGCTGCAAGCGCTCCTGGGTGGGGCGGTTGGCGTAGCCCGCGAAGTCCACGGGGGTCTCGGCGTCGATCGGGAAGTCGAGCGCACGGCCCGAGGCCGCCGTCACCACGGCGCCTGCGGCTTCGGCCACGACGAGCGCGCCGGCCACGTCGTAGGGCTTGGAGGTCACCGTCGTTCGTCCCGCGCGGCGCGCGACCCACGCGCGCGCGTCGACCACCATGCGGTAGGTTCCCTCGGAGAGCAGCATGAGCTGTCCGGCGCTGGAGATGTACTGGTCGTCGTAGACGCTGCGCAGCTCGGCGGACTCGAAGCGCTCGAGGCGTTCGAAGAAGGCGGATTCCAGCTGGGCCAGGGCCGGCCGCAGCACGGGGTCGTAGCGAAAGAACGGGAAGTAGCCCTGGTCCGGGCGGTCGTCCTCGTCGCAGCGCAGGATCTCCTCCTCCAGCAAGTCGTCGTTCGCCAGGGAGCGGACCTGCCGGACGCAGGGTCCGCCGCGCTCGGCCGAGTAGATCCGGTAGCGATCGGCGCGGGTGGTCGGGATCTCGCTCACCAGGCCGGCCTGGACGTCCGAGAAGCGCGGTGCGTCGGAGCCGGGCCCTGCGAAGGAGACCACGGTCCAGGCCGAGCGCAGGTCGCTCATCAGGTTGCGCGTGCCGTCCACCGGATCGAAGGCGATGCGTGGACCGGCGTGACCAAAGGTCTCGAGGTCCCGGGGGCCGCTCGATCCCGGGGCTCGGTGACTCCACCCGGTGTCCTCGGTCAGGACGCTGATCGGAGCCCGGGCGCCCTGCTCTTGCAGCCATGCGGCGATGCGCTCTTCGCTCGGGAGGTCCAGCCCGAAGGTCCAGTCTCCTACCCCTTGACCTGCCCGGCGAGTGACCTGCTGGGGCTCGCCGCTACGTTGCGCCTGCAGGAGAGCGTGCCGGGTGCGCTCGCGGATGTCCGCGCACAGCCCGACCAGCTCTCCCTTCCACGTGTCGAACTCTGCGCCGCTCTCGTGCATGGAACCGGTCTTCCTCGGGCCAGTAGAGCCCGCGGTGGCCCGGGGGGCAACCTGGGACCCTTGTCCTCGCCCAGGCGTGACCTAGAATGCCAGCCCGTTCCAACCCTTGAAACCTCCCCCGCCCCATGAGCTCAGTCCGCAACGTCGTCATCATCGGATCCGGTCCCGCCGGCTATACGGCGGCCCTCTACGCTGCCCGTGCCAACCTGGAGCCTCTCGTCATCGAGGGCATGCAGCCGGGAGGCCAGCTCACGATCACCAGTGACGTCGAGAACTACCCCGGATACCCCGAAGGGGTTCTCGGTCCGAAGATGATGGAGGACTTCCGCGCCCAGGCCGAACGCTTCGGCACCGAGATCAAGATCGGTCAGGTGACCGAGGTCGACTTCTCCAAGCGGCCTTTCACGATCAAGACCGACTTCGACACCTTCCAGGCCCATGCCGTCATCGTGAGCACCGGGGCGAGCGCGCGCCTGCTGGGGGTCAAGAACGAATCCGAACTCATGGCTCGGGGTGGTGGGGTATCGGCCTGCGCGACCTGCGACGGGGCCTTCTTCCCCGACAAGGAGCTGGTCATCGTCGGGGGCGGAGACACCGCCATGGAGGAGGCCAACTACCTCACGCGCTATGCCTCCAAGGTGACGCTCGTGCACCGCCGCGACGTCTTTCGCGCCTCCCGGATCATGCTCGAGCGTGCCCAGGCCAACCCCAAGATCGAGTTCCTCGTCCCCGAGACCGTGGACGAGGTTCTGGTGGGGGACGACGAGCGCATTCGCGGTGTGCTGCTCAAGAACCCGGAGACGGGCGAGACGCGCGAGTTTCCCTGCGAGGGGCTGTTCGTGGCCATCGGCCACTCTCCGAACTCGAAGATCTTCGAGGGCAAGCTGGAGCTGGACTCGGACGGTTACGTGGTCGTGCACAAGGGCACCTACACGTCGGTGGAGGGTGTCTTCGCCGCGGGAGAC